>NZ_JBEPBI010000002.1:0-165705 GCF_040299045.1 Streptomyces sp. NPDC001027 | reverse complement strand
CTCTACCCACCTGCCGACGGAACGTTCCGTCGGCGGGCGGCGTCGATACACGGATACCCTTGACAGGTGACCGACGCCCAAGAAACCGCAGCAGCCAGTTCACTGCGAACCACCGGAGGCGCCCCTCCGGACGAAGGCGGATCCACTGCTTCCGGGGTGCCGACACCTCTGCTCGAGCCACGCGAGGGCATTCCTGACGTGATCGCCGACGAGGCCTCCCTCGCCGCGGCCGTCGCCGCCTTCGCCGCAGGCTCCGGACCGGTCGCCGTCGACGCCGAGCGCGCCTCCGGGTACCGCTACGGACAGCGCGCCTATCTGGTGCAGCTGCGCCGCGAGGGCGCCGGCAGCGCGCTGATCGACCCGGTGGCCTGTCCCGACCTCTCCGCGCTCGGCGCGGCGCTGTCCGACGCGGAGTGGGTGCTGCACGCGGCCACCCAGGACCTGCCGTGCCTGCGGGAGATAGGCATGGTGCCGACGCGGCTGTTCGACACCGAGCTGGCCGGACGGCTCGCCGGGTTCCCGCGGGTCGGCCTCGGCGCGATGGTGGAGGGCGTACTGGGCTACGTCCTGGAGAAGGGTCACTCCGCGGTGGACTGGTCGACCCGGCCGCTTCCCGAGCCCTGGCTGCGCTACGCGGCCCTGGACGTGGAGCTCCTGGTCGACCTGCGCGACGCGCTGGAGAAGGAGCTGGACCGGCAGGGCAAGCTCGACTGGGCCCGTCAGGAGTTCCACGCGATCGCCTCCGCCCCGCCGCCCGAGCCCCGCAAGGACCCCTGGCGGCGTACGTCCGGGATGCACAAGGTGCGCCGGCGGCGGCAGCTGGGCGTCGTGCGGGAGCTGTGGGAGGCCCGGGACCGGATCGCCCGGCGGCGCGACGTGTCGCCGGGCAAGGTGCTGTCGGACGCGGCCATCGTGGAGGCCGCGCTCTCCCTCCCGGCGAACGCGCACGCGCTGGCCGCACTGGCCGGATTCGGGCACCGGATGGGGCGGCGGCAGCTGGAGCAGTGGCAGGCGGCGGTCGACCGGGCGAAGGCGCTGGGCGAGTCGCAGCTCCCCCAGCCGGGACAGCCGGTGACGGGCCCGCCGCCGCCGCGCGCCTGGGCCGACAAGGACCCCGCGGCCGCCGCCCGGCTCAGCGCGGCGAGGTCGGCGGTGTCGGCTCTGGCCGAGGAGCTGAACATGCCGCAGGAGAACCTCATCGCGCCGGACGCGGTGCGGCGGGTCTGCTGGGAGCCTCCGGCGGCCGACCCGGACGCGGTGACCAGGGCGCTCGCCGGATACGGAGCGCGTCCCTGGCAGGTGGAGCAGGTCGCGCCGGTGCTGGCCGCAGCACTGTCGGATAAGTCAGACACATCGGACAAGGGCGAGTGAGCGCGGCGGGCGTCGTGCAGGGCATGCCGGTCGCAGGCGGGCGGCACGGCCGCCCGTGCTGCGGCCGTGCTGCGGCCGTGGGCAGGTCACCTCGTCGCTCCTCTTGTGAAACCGTTGTAGATGTATTTCTGCAGGGCGAGGAAGACGATCAGGGTCGGCAGGATGACGAGCACCGCTCCTGCCGAGATCGTTTCCCAGTGGGCGGCGTAGGGGCCCTTGAAGCGGAACAGCGACGTCGAGATCACGCCAAGATCTTGTGACGGCATGTAGAGGAAAGGGATGTAGAAGTCGTTGTAGACGGCGATTCCCTTCACGATCACGACCGTCGCGATCGCCGGTTTCAGCAACGGAAAGATGATCTTCCGGTAGATCGTGAACGCGTTGGCGCCGTCGAGGCGGGCCGCTTCGTCCAGGGAGATCGGGATCGATCGCACGAACTGCAGGAAAATGTAGATCGAGACGATGTCCGTGCCCATGTAGAGGGCGATCGGCGCCCAGCGGGTGTCGAACATGCCGAGGCTGTGGACGATCTGGAAGGTGGCCACCTGGGTGGTCACCCCGGGGACCAGTGCGGCGACCAGGAACAGGGCGATCACCAGTTTCCGGAAACGGAAAGTGAAACGGTCGATCGCATACGCCGTCATGGATCCGATGAGAACGGTTCCGCCGACGGAGACCAGCAGGATGAAGGCGGTGTTGCCGAACGCCGTGAGCATCCCGCCGTCCCGGAACGCCGTCACGTAGTTGTCGAAGTTGAGCGGGTCGTCCGGGAGCGTGAGCGCTCCGCTGCCGGACGCCGTCTCGTTCTCGGTCTTCAGGGACGTCAGGACGACGACGCCCAGCGGGAGCAGCACCACCAGGGCCGCCCCGATCAGCGACAGGTACACGAGGGCGCGGGCAACGGCTCGGCGCGTCATACGAGGTCCACCCTGTCGTCGGGGACGAGGCGTCGCTGCACCCAGGTGACCAGCAGGATGATCAGCAACAGCACCACGGCCGCCGCCGAGGCGAGCCCCGTCTTGTTGAACTGGAAGGCCAGCTTGACGGTCTGGATCACGAAGGTCTCGGTGCCGGTCGCCCCGCCGGTCATGATGTACGGGATCTCGAAGGCCGACAGGGAGCCGGAGACGGAGAGGATCACCGTCAGGGTCAGCACCGGCTTGATGCCGGGGAGGATGACATAGCGGAACTGGTGCCACCGGCCCGCGCCGTCCAGCTCGGCCGCCTCGTACAGCTCCCCCGGGATGGACTGGATCGCGCCGAGGAACAGCACGAAGTTCATGCCGAGGTAGCGCCAGATCGAGACGCCGGCGAGCGAGACGTTCGCCGACTCGGGCGTGCCCAGCCAGGCGCGGTCGGTGTGGTGGCCGAACAGGCCCAGCACCGTGTCGAGGGTCCCGCCGTCCTGGAAGAAGTAGAGGAAGACGAAACCGATGGCCACGCCGTTGACCAGGGACGGGAAGAAGAGCACGCCCTTGAAGAAGTTCCGGAAACGGACGCTGAAACTCAGCACGGTCGCGAAGTACAGCGCGGCGACGATCTGGATCACCGAGGCGGCCAGGTAGTAACCGCTCACCCAGAACACCTGGAAGAGGTCCTCCCTGGTGAAGATCTCCGCGTAGTTCTCCGCGCCGGTGTAGTGCAGTTCGGGACTCACTCCGTCCCAGTCGGTGAAGCTGTAGGCGATCATGTTGGCGATCGGCGCGTAGGTGAACGTGATCAGCAGGGTGAGCGGGGCGAGCAGGAACAGCCAGGGGGTCAGCAGCCGCCAGGTGCGCGTGCGGCGCGGCGCCGCCGACGGGGCGGCGCGCCCCGAGACCCGCGCCACGGCCTCGGACTCGGCCTCCTCAGGGCCCTCGGGGCCCTCGGCGGGGGCCTTCCCGAAGCCCCGCGCCGGGGTGTGGGCGCCCGCGTGCGTCATCGGTCGCCCACGTTCGCCTGTGCGTCGGCCCACTTCTTGCCGAGCCCGGAGAGGAAGTCGTCGAGGCTGCCCTTCTTCGCGCCGCGCGCGAGGTCGACCAGGTCCTGGCGGTACTCGGGCTTGAAGACGCCGACCTCGGACCTGTCGTCGATGAGCTTGACCTTCGCGCCCGCGGAGTCGTCCAGCTCGATGAGCTTGACGCCCGCGTCCTCGTAGGGCTTCAGCACCGTGGGCATCGCCGCGTCCTTGAGGGGGGAGATGGCCAGGTTGTCCTTGTCGTAGCCGGACTTGTCGGTGAACCAGTCGATCCAGGCGCGGGCCGCCTCCTTGTGCTTCGAGTGCACGTTGACGGCCTGGTTGTAGTCGGGGCCGACGGTCGCGCAGTACGCCCCGCCCGTCTGCGCGGGAAACGGCATGAAACCGATGTCGTCCGGGTTCACGCCGGCCTTCTTGGCGGCGTCCTGGAACTGGATGATCGCCCAGGTGCCGAGCCACTGGGTGGCGATCTCGCCCTTGGCCGTGCGGGGCTTGGACTCCTCCCAGTTGCTGGTGGTGGGGTCCTTCTCGGCGAGGCCCTGCTTGACGATGTCGTACAGGAGCGTGTCGCCGACGCGCAGGTCGGAGCCCTGCGCCCACGGGTCGCCCTCGGCCAGCTTCGTGGTCGCCTGCGGGTCGCAGTGCACCGAGCCGTCGACGTAGGTCCACGAGGTGAGCGGCCACTGCGCGGCGAAGTTGGTGTAGTACGGCACCGCGTCGGTCTTGGCCTTGATCGCCTTGAGCCCGGCGAGGAACTCGGCCGGGGTGGTGGGCCACGCGGTGACCCCGGCCTCCTTCCAGATCCGCTTGTTGTAGACGAAGCCGGGCATCACGCCGACCGGGCTCTGGCCGTAGACCTTGCCGCTGACGGTGGTGAAGTCGGTGAAACGGTATTTCTTGCTGCGCTCGGCGGCGGTGCCGAGCGAGGCAAAGAACTTCGGGTAGTCGTTCTTCTTGATGACCGCGGGGATCAGCAGGACGTCGCCGTAGTCCTCCGTGTTCATACGGATCTTGATCTCGGCCTCGTAGTTGGTGAGGGCCTGGAACTCCACCTTGACCTTGGGATAGGTCCTGTTGAACGCGGCGGCGTACTTCTTCATCGTGCCGTCCTGCACGAGGTCGGTCCGCACGGTGAGGACCGTGATGGATCCGCTGACCTCGGCCGGGTCGTCGGGCGCCTCGGCGTCCGCGCCCTTCGTGCTTCCTCCGGCGCCGGTGCAGCCGGGGAGCAGCAGGGCGGCCGCGGCGATCGTGGCGAGGACGTGGATGGTGCGGCGGTTCATGTGCATCACTTCCGTTCGTGGGACGGATGAGCACGTGCGGGTGGGTCGGGGAGAGCGGGTTGGCTGATTCGGCACTCTGACAGCGCTTTCTCAACCGGTAAAGTCAGATTCCCGCCAACGAGGTTGAAACAGCGTTCACTTGCGGGCTTGACCGGTTTAGGGAGTGCGCATGCTGGAGGCCTCGTCACTCGACGACGGATGGCAGTTGCGGCACGGGGACAGGAGGCTGCCGGCCGTGGTGCCGGGCTGTGTGCACACCGATCTGCTCGCCGCCGGGGTGATCCCGGACCCGTTCCTGGGGCGGGCCGAGACCGAGGTCGCGTGGGTGGGCCGGCGGGAGTGGACGTACGAGACGCAGGTGTCGTCCGTGTCCTCGGGGCACGAGCAGACCGATCTGGTCTTCGACGGGCTCGACACGGTCGCCGAGATCACCTTGGACGGTCGTCTCCTCGGCCGGGTGCGGAACATGCACCGCGCGTACCGCTTCGACGTGACGGGCCTCAGCGGCGCCCTGGCCGTCCGGTTCGTCTCCGCGTACGCCGAGGCGGAGGCCGTGCGGGGCAAGGTCGGCGACCGTCCCGGGGCCTACCCGGAGCCGTACCAGTACCTGCGCAAGATGGCCTGCTCGTTCGGCTGGGACTGGGGGCCCACGCTGGTGACGGCCGGGATCTGGCGGCCGGTGCGGCTGGAGCGCTGGTCGACGGCGCGGCTCGCCCGGGTGCGCCCGCTGGTGACGGTCGAGGGGGGCGTCGGCGTCGTCGAGTTGCGGGTGGAGGTGGAGCGGACCCGGGTGGAGGCGGGTCTCGTGCTGGAGGCCCGGGTGGGGGGACGGCGGGCGCGTGCCGAGGTGACGGGCACACAGGGCGTGGTACGGGTGGAGGTGCCGGACGCCGACCTGTGGTGGCCCCGAGGCTACGGCGAACAGGCTCTGCACGACGTGGAGTTGACGCTGCACCACGGAAGCGCGCCGCTCGACGTCTGGCGGCGGCGGGTCGGTTTCCGCAGCGTCGAGCTGGACACGTCCGCCGATGCGCACGGGAGCGGTTTCACCCTCGTGGTCAACGGGGAGCGGCTCTTCGCGCGGGGGGTGAACTGGATCCCGGACGACGTGTTTCCCTCCCGGGTGACCCGGGAGCGTTACCGGAAGCGGTTGCGGCAGGCGGCCGACGCGGGGGTCGACCTGGTCCGGGTGTGGGGCGGCGGCATCTACGAGAGCGAGGACTTCTACGACGCCTGCGACGAGCTGGGGCTGCTGGTCTGGCAGGACTTCCCGTTCGCGTGCGCGGCCTACCCCGAGGAGCAGCCGTTGCGGTCGGAGGTGGAGGCGGAGGCCCGGGAGAACGTCGTACGGCTGATGCCGCATCCCTCGCTCGTGTTGTGGAACGGCAACAACGAGAATCTGTGGGGTTTCCGGGACTGGGGCTGGGAGGAGCGTCTCGGCGGGGATTCCTGGGGCGAGGGCTACTACCTGGGGGTGCTGCCGAGAGTGGTCGCCGAGCTGGATCCGACGCGGCCGTACACGGCGGGCAGCCCGTGGTCGGGGTCCTGGGAGCGCCATCCGAACGATCCGGCGCACGGCACGCACCACTCGTGGGAGGTGTGGAACCGGCGGGACTACGCCGAGTACCGCAGTGAAGTGCCGCGGTTCGTGGCCGAGTTCGGCTGGCAGGCGCCGCCCGCGTACGCCACGCTGCGGCGGGCGCTGCCGGGCGAGGAGCTGGCGGCGGACTCCCGCGGCATGCTCCACCACCAGAAGGCGGAGGACGGCGACGGCAAGCTGGAGCGGGGTCTCGCCCCGCATTTCGCCCTGCCCCACGGGGACTTCGACCGGTGGCACTATCTGACCCAGGTCAACCAGGTGCGGGCGGTGGCGGCCGGGATCGAGCACTGGCGGTCGCACTGGCCGGTGTGCGCGGGCACGATCGTCTGGCAGCTCAACGACTGCTGGCCGGTGACGTCGTGGTCGGCGATCGACGGGGACGGGCGGGAGAAACCGCTCTATCACGAGTTGCGGCGGCTGTACGCGGACCGGTTGCTCACGGTGCAGGTGCGCGAGGGGCGGATGGTGGTGGCCGCCGTCAACCAGTGCGGGGACCGGTGGGCGGGCACGCTGAGGCTGCGCCGGCTGTCCGTCGAGGGCGAGGTGATCGGCTCCGCCGAGCTGCACCTGGCGGTGGGCGCACGGGAGGTGGGGCTGGCGCCGGTGCCGGCCGGGCTGGAGCCCGACGGGCCGAAGGAGTTCCTGGTGGCGGACGCGTCGGCGCCGTTGCGCACCGGCGGGGCCGACACGGGCCGTGCGGGCGGGGGCGCGCTGCGGGCCGTGCACTTCCCGGCGCCGGACCGGGAGATCCCCTGGCCGCAGCCCGAGTTCGACGTGTCCGTGGGCCCGGACGGCGTCACCGTTGTCGCGCGGACCCTGGTGCGGGACCTGCTGCTGCAGGCCGACCGGCTCGACCCGGGGGCGCGGGCCGACCGCGGTCTCGTCACGCTGCTCCCCGGGGAACGGGTGACCATCGGCGTGCGGGGCTGGGAGAATCCGGACGCCGCAGCCGCCCGGGCCGCGCTTCACTGCCAGGAGCCACCGCGATGACCGCCTCCCCGGCGTCCCGGGTCACCATCAAGGACGTCGCCGCGCGCGCGGGGGTGTCCAAGGGCGCGGTGTCCCTCGCGTTCAACCGCAAGCCGGGGCTGTCGGACGCGACCCGGGACCGGATCTTCGCCGCGGCGCGGGAGCTGGGCTGGGAACCGAACCTGACGGCCCGGTCGCTGTCGAGCTCGCGGGTGGACGTGGTGGGTCTCGCGATCTGCCGGCCGGCCCGGATGCTGGGTCTGGAGCCGTTCTACATGGACTTCGTCTCCGGGGTGGAGAGCGTGCTGACCGAGCATTCCTGCTCGTTGCTGCTGCGGCTGGTGCGCAGCGTCGAGGAGGAGGCGGGGCTTCAGGAGTCGTGGTGGCGGGGCCGGCAGATCGGCGGGTCGATCCTGGTGGACTTCCGGGCGGACGATCCCCGGGTGGCGACGGTCGAGCGGCTCGGGATGCCGGTGGTCGCCGTCGGGCATCCTTCGCTGACCGGGGGCCTGACCTCGGTGTGGACCGACGACGCGACGGCCGTGACGGAGGCGGTGCGCTACCTCGCGGCGCTCGGGCACCGGCGGATCGCCCGGGTGGGGGGCGCGGCGTCGCTCGGGCACACGGTGATGCGGACGGCCGCGTTCGACGCGGCGGCGCGGCGTCTCGGGCTGGCCGGCGCCCGGCAGGTCGCGACGGACTACTCCGGGGAGGCGGGGGCGCGGGCCACTCGGTCGATGCTGACCGCCGCCCCGCCGGACCGCCCTACGGCAATCGTTTACGACAACGACATCATGGCGGTGGCGGGGCTGGCGGTGGCGGCCGAGATGGGGCTCGCCGTGCCGGGTGACGTCTCCCTGCTCGCCTGGGACGACTCGCAGCTGTGCCGGCTCACTCATCCGACGCTCTCCGCGATGAGCCATGACGTGCACGGTTTCGGCGCGGAGGCCGCGCGGACGCTGTTCGGGGTGCTCACGGGGGCGGGTCCCGGGTCGCATCCGGTGCCGACTCCGGTACTCACGCCGAGGGGCTCGACGGCCCCGCCGCGGGCCTGAGCCGGAGTGATCGCGCAGACTCTTCGGGTGTGACGTTCGCCGCTCCTCCCGGGAGGGGTGTGCAGCTACGTTACCCACAAGTAGCATGGGCGCTGAGCGCGTGCTCAGCGCTTGCGTGTCGCAGCAGTGCCATCCCGCACCCTGGAGGAGAGCCATCGTGCCTCGTACCGTCAGGGACGTCGTCTTCGTAGACGGCGTCCGTACCCCGTTCGGCAAGGCGGGCCCGAAGGGCATCTACCACGAGACCCGCGCCGACGACCTCGTCGTCAAGGCGATCCGGGAGCTGCTGCGCCGCAACCCCGGCCTGGACCCCGCGAAGATCGACGAGGTCGCCATCGCGGCGACCACGCAGATCGGCGACCAGGGCCTGACCATCGGCCGCACCGCCGGCATCCTGGCGGGGCTGCCGACCTCGGTGCCCGGTTACTCCATCGACCGTATGTGCGCCGGCGCCCTGACGGCCGTCACCTCGGTCGCCGGCTCGGTCGCCTTCGGCGCGTACGACGTCGCCGTGGCCGGCGGCGTCGAGCACATGGGCCGCCACCCGATGGGCGAGGGCGTGGACCCCAACCCGCGGTTCGTCAGCGAGAAGCTGGTCGACGAGTCCGCCCTGTTCATGGGCATGACGGCGGAGAACCTGCACGACCGCTACCCCCAGATCACCAAGCAGCGCGCCGACGAGTACGCGGTGCGCTCCCAGGAGAAGGCCGCCAAGGCGTACGCCAACGGCAAGATCCAGGCCGACCTGGTGCCGGTCTCGGTGCGCCGCACCAACCCGGAGGCCGGTGAGACGGGCTGGGGCCTGGTCACCGCCGACGAACCGATGCGTCCGGGGACGACGCTGGAGAACCTCTCCGGTCTCAAGACCCCGTTCCGTGTGCACGGCCGGGTCACCGCCGGAAACGCGGCCGGCCTGAACGACGGCGCAACCGCTTCCCTGATCGCTTCCGAGGACTTCGCTCGGGAGAACGGCCTGCCGGTCAAGATGCGCCTCGTCGCGTACTCCTTCGCGGGCGTCGAGCCGGAGGTCATGGGCTACGGCCCGATCCCGGCCACCGAGAAGGCCCTCGCGCAGGCGGGTCTGTCCATCTCGGACATCGGTCTGTTCGAGATCAACGAGGCCTTCGCCGTCCAGGTGCTGGCCTTCCTCGACCACTACGGCATCGCCGACGACGACGAGCGCGTCAACCAGTACGGCGGCGCGATCGCCTTCGGCCACCCGCTCGCCTCCTCCGGCGTCCGTCTGATGACGCAGCTGGCCCGCCAGTTCGAGGAGCAGCCGGGCGTCCGCTACGGCCTGACCACGATGTGCGTCGGCTTCGGCATGGGCGCGACGGTCATCTGGGAGAACCCGCACTTCGACGGAGGCGACAAGTGAGCACCACCACCGCTGAGCTTCTGAAGGGCGCGGCCGAGCTGTTCCCGGACGAGGTCGTCACGCAGGCGCACGTACGCCACCTGGACCTGCCGTTCGGCGCGGGGCGCTTCGCCCTGATCACGCTGGACAACGGTTTCGACCACACCAAGCCGACCACCTTCGGCCCGCAGTCGCTGGCCAACCTCGACCTGGCGATCGACCAGGTCGAGAAGGAGGCCGCGGCGGGCGAGATCGTCGGCGTCGGCGTCACCGGCAAGCCGTTCATCTTCGCCGTCGGCGCGGATCTGAAGGGCGTCGAGCTCCTCAAGGAGCACAAGGACGCGCTCGCCATCGGCAAGGGCGGCCACGAGGTCTTCAAGCGCCTCGCGGGTCTCGCGGCGCCGACGTTCGCGTACTACAACGGCGCGGCGATGGGCGGCGGCGTCGAGGTCGGTCTGCACTGCCGGTACCGCACGGTGTCCGCGGCGCTGCCCGCGTTCTCGCTGCCCGAGGTCTTCCTCGGTCTGGTCCCCGGCTGGGGCGGCTGCACCCTGCTGCCGAACCTGATCGGCGCGGACAAGGCCGTCTCGGTGATCATCGAGAACTCGCTCAACCAGAACAAGCAGCTCAAGGGCGTGCAGGTCTACGAACTGGGCATCGCCGACGCCCTGTTCGAGGGCGCCGACTTCCTGGAGCAGTCGCTGATCTGGACGGCGTCCGTCCTCAAGGGCGAGATCGTCGTCGAGCGCCCGGTGATCGACCGCGGCGAGGCGTGGGACCAGGCCGTCGCACGCGGCCGGTTCGTCGCGGACAGCAAGGTGCACGGGGCCGCCCCGGCCGCCTACCGCGCGCTGGACATCATCGCCGCCGCCAAGAACGGCGACCTCCAGCAGGGCTACGACGCCGAGGACGTCGCGCTCGCCGACCTGATCATGGGCGGTGAACTGCGCTCCGGCATCTACGCGTTCAACCTGGTGCAGAAGCGCGGCAAGCGTCCGGCCGGCGCCCCGGACAAGTCCCTGGCCCGTCCGGTCACCAAGGTCGGCGTGGTGGGCGCGGGCCTGATGGCCTCGCAGCTCGCGCTGCTGTTCCTGCGCCGCCTCGAAGTGCCGGTCGTGCTGACCGACATCGACCAGGAGCGCGTCGACAAGGGCGTGGGCTACGTCCACGCCGAGATCGACAAGCTGCTCGCCAAGGGCCGTGTCAACCAGGACAAGGCCAATCGCCTCAAGGCGCTGGTGTCCGGTGTGCTGGACAAGGCCGAGGGCTTCTCCGACGCGGACTTCGTCATCGAGGCCGTGTTCGAGGAGATCGGCGTCAAGCAGCAGGTGTTCGCGGAGGTCGAGGCGGTCGCCCCGGCGCACGCGATCTTCGCGACGAACACCTCCTCGCTGTCGGTCTCCGAGATGGCGTCGAAGCTGAAGCACCCCGAGCGGGTCGTGGGCTTCCACTTCTTCAACCCGGTCGCGATCCTGCCGCTGCTGGAGATCGTCCGCGGCGAGCAGACCGACGACGCCTCGCTGGCCACGGCCTTCGCCGTCGCCAAGAAGCTGAAGAAGACCGCGGTGCTGGTGAAGGACGCCCCGGCGTTCGTCGTGAACCGCATTCTCACCCGTTTCATGGGCGAGGTGCAGAGCGTCATCGACGAGGGCACCCCGGTCGAGGTCGCGGAGAAGGCGGTGGAGCCGCTCGGCCTGCCGATGTCCCCGCTGGTGCTGCTCGAGCTGGTGGGCCCCGCGATCGGTCTGCACGTCTCGGAAACGCTCAATCGCGCGTTCCCGGACCGTTTCACGGTCTCCCCGAACCTCGCGGCCGTCGTCAAGGCGGGCAAGCGCGGCTTCTACGTGTACGACAGCGGCAAGCCGGAGCTGGACCCGGAGGTCTCGGCGCTCCTGCAGCAGGGCGACAGCGTCCTGACCGAGGAGCAGGTGCGGGCCCGCGTCCTGGACGCGGTGGCGCAGGAGATCGGGCTCATGCTCGACGAGGGCGTCGTCGCCGAGGCCCAGGACATCGACCTGTGCCTCATCACCGGCGCCGGCTGGCCCTTCCACCTGGGCGGCATCACGCCGTACCTGGACCGCGAGGGCGTCTCCGAGCGGGTGAACGGCAAGAAGTTCCTGGCGCCGGGTGTCGCGTCGGTGCCGGCGTAACCGCTGCCGTAAGAGTTGCTGCGGCCGAAACGGCTGCAACGGCTGCAACGGACCGTAACAGTCGTAACCGCTTACGGCCCGTCTCCGGTCTCCGGGGGCAGGGCGACGTGAAGAGGGCCTCCGCTCACGGCGGGGGCCCTCTCTCGTGGAGCCCTCGCCCTAACCGACTGGCCGGCGTGGACGCCTCGACGGCTGGACGGGTGGCCGGCACGACGGCTGGACGGCCGTGGCCCTGGACGGGCGACGACCTGTCACCGAGTCAGTGGACCCGGTCGCTCGTCGGCCCGATGCCTCTGATCCCGGTCGGGGTTCCGTCCGGGGCGAACGGGCGGTGGAAGGTGAAGGCGTGCGGCGCGGGGCCGTGGTCGTCGAGGTGCTCCAGCCGGGAAACCCCGTCCTGCCAGGTGGGTGTCACACCGTCAAGGACCCACCAGAACGCGTGATTCGGGTGCGGTGTCCGCTCGAACCAGTCGGCACGCCTTTTCAGCGCGTCGCGGTGCGGGCCGGTGTGGACGGCGTCGAAGGCGGGGCGCAGGCCGGTCCAGAGGGAGAGGGTCGCGGCCAGGGCGGTGGTCTCCCGTGTCCGGCCCTTGCCGTACCAGGCCGGTACGGCGAACTGTCCCCACGCGCCCCAGTCCGCCTCGAAGAGCGTGCCCCGTTCGCCGGGTGCCGCTTCGGCGTGCGCGAGGTAACCGGGGTGCCGACCGATCTTCTGGTAGACGGCCTCACCGACGTCGTAGAAGTCGCGCGTGAGCGGTGCGGGATCGACGAGAGGCGACTTCAGGACGCCGAAGGTGTACAGAGCGAGACGAGGCATGTGTCTCTTCCTGGTCGGGGGTGCCTGGGCGCAGAGCTGGGTCGGTGGCTTGCGCAGCGGGCCGGGGATCCGGGGGACGTGCTCGTAGGGGGTGCTCGCGCGATGTGCTCGTGGGAGGTGCCGACTCGTTCCGTCTCCGGCGCCTCGGCCATGGGAGACCCAAGGCCGACCGTGGGCGGCCGCCGGAGGCCAGGTGAAGGTAGCCGCCCTGGTGGGGGCTTGTCGAAGTTGCGGTTTCCCTGTCCGCGTGGCCTCCCGCACAGGTTTCCGGGGGGCGCTGGGCGAGGGGGCTGGGCGCCGAGGGGGCGGTCCGGCCGGCTCAGACCGTCTGCCAGGCCGTGAGGGCCAGGCCCGGCTCGTCCTTGCGGCGGGTGAGCTGCAACAGGCCGGTCGACGGGGACAGGGCGGCCGCGACCACCCGGTCCTCGTGGTCCTTCGCGAGCGCCACGCCTGCGTCGGCGGGCAGTTGGGGGCCGGACTCGGTCCACCAGGCGCCGGCCGACTCCTGTTCGGTCGGATAGGCGGCGAACGCGACGCGGCCGCTCGCGGAGCGCTGGGCGAGCAGGGTGCAGTCGTGGTCGTCGATCCGGGTGCGGATCGCGGCGACCGGGCCGGGTCCGGCGGCGGCGAGCAGGGCGACGGGCTCGGATCCGGGACGCAAGGCGCACAGGTCGCCGGCGTCGTCCGTGTAGAAGAGCGTGACGTGGTCCGCCGAGGTGGCCAGCGCCCGCAGCGTGCCGGGCCGCACGGGCGTCTTGACCGGCTCGCGCAGCACCGGCTGGGCGCCCGGCTCCTCCTGCCGCCAGTGCAGCAGACCGTCGGACCCGACGGCGAACGCCTCTACGCGGCCCGAGGCCCCCGCCGCCGCGGCGGGCGGCCCCTCGACGTCCTGTCCCTTCAGGTCGCGCCAGGGGTCCCAGCCGCCCTTCTCCTTCTGGGCGACCATGGACAGTCCGGCGCCGGCGTTGCGGACGAAGACGTGCGCGCGTCCCTGGGCGTCCACGGCGACCGCGGGCGTTCCGGTCCGGCCGCCCTTCTTGTCGGGATGGCCGACCGGGGACCAGTCCAGCGGGGCGAGGAGGGGCCGGAAGTGCGTCGAGTGCACCAGCGCCGCCGCCTCCCCCGCGGTGGGCCGCCAGGACGCCAGGTGGGCGTAACCGTTCGCGCCCTGTCCGACGGCGAGGACCTGGCGCGGTCCCTGGTCCCCGCCTATCCGGCGGGGCGCCTCCCAGGGGCCGCCGGGGACGTGTTCCGCCCGGCACAGGACGGCGTCGTCCGACATCACATAGACAGCCAGCCGCCCGTCGCGGCCGCGTATGAGCCAGTCGCCGTTCACCCGATCACTTTATGCCGGGGGCCGGAGGACGCCCGCTGCGGGTCGCGTCCCCGATCTCGTGCGCCGATCTCGTCCGCAGATCTCGTCCGTCGCCCCCCGTGCGTCGCTCCCGTCCGCAGGCCCTGTTCGCGGGTCCTGACCGAGTCCGGGATGCGGGTGCTGTGCTCGCGGGGGTCGTCGCGGGTCGCGTCCGCCCGATCTCATCCGTCGCTCCCGTCCGTGCGACGCTGGTCGGCATGGACGACAACACCGCGCTGCTCGTGATCGTCGACGCCGCGAACGTCGTCGGATCGGTCCCCGACGGATGGTGGCGGGACCGGCGGGGCGCGGCGGAGCGGTTGCGCGACCGGCTGGTCGCGGACGGACTGCCGGGGCACTCCGGGCCCGTGGACATCGTCCTCGTCGTCGAGGGCACGGCCCGTGGTGTGGAGTCCGCGCCGGGCGTACGGGTGGAGGCGGCCCCCGGCAGCGGGGACGACCGTATCGTCGAACTGGTCGCCGAGGCCGCCGGCCGCCGCCGTCTGGTCGTCACCGCCGACCGCGAGCTGCGCCGCCGTGTGACGGACCTCGGCGCGGAGGTCACGGGCCCGCGCGCGGTACGCGGCTGAGCCGACGGCGTACGGCGCGGGGGCGAAGCGGTGCGGCCGCGAGCCCGGCGCCGGGCGGGCAGCCGTCGGAGCCGGGCTCGGGGGTGTGCGTCATACGGGGCCGGCGCCGCCCGGGCCCGGGGTGGGGGCGGCGGGCGAATCGGCTCGTGCGAGGCGGCTGTGCGAGCGGCCGTAGAGGAAGTAGACGACGCATCCGATGACCATCCAGATGCCGAACCGCAGCCAGGTCTCGGCGGGCAGGTTGAGCATCAGCCAGAGCGAGGCGAGCACCGACAGGATCGGGACGAACGGCACCCACGGGGTGCGGAAGGCTCGGTGCAGGTCGGGGCGGGACCTGCGCAGGAGGACCACGCCGATCGCGACGACCACGAAGGCGAACAGGGTGCCGATGTTGACCAGCTCGGCGAGTTCGCTCAGCGGGGTGAAGCCGGCGACGATCGCGATGATCACGCCGAGCAGGACGGTGGGCCGGTGGGGGGTCTTGTAGCGCGGGTGGACGTGGGAGAAGAAGCGGGGCAGCAGTCCGTCCCGGCTCATCGCGAAGAAGACGCGGGTCTGGCCCAGCAGCAGGATCATGCAGACGGTGGTGAGGCCGACGGCCGCGCCGAAGCTGATGAAGCCCGCGAACCAGGGGTGTCCGGTGGCCTTGAAGGCGTCGGCGAGCGGGGCGGTGATGGACAGCTTGGTGTAGTGCTCCATGCCCGTGACGACGATCGACACCAGTACGTACAGGGTGGTGCAGATGATGAGGGAGCCGATGATGCCGCGGGGCATGTCCCGCTGCGGGTGCTTGGTCTCCTCCGCGGCGGTGGCGACCACGTCGAAGCCGATGAAGGCGAAGAACACCACCGAGGCGGCGGTGAAGATGCCCATGACGCCGAAGTTGGAGGGGGCCCAGCCGAACATCAGCTGGATGAGCGGGGAGTTCAGGCCGCCGCCGGCCTCCACGGCCTGCGCCTTGGGAATGAACGGGTCGTAGTTGTCGCCCTTGATGAAGAAGGCGCCGGCGATGATCACGGTCAGCACGACCGTCACCTTGATGGCGACCACGATCGAGGTCACGCGCGCGGAGAGCTTGGTGCCGAGCACGAGGATGGCGGTGAGCACCAGGACGAGCGCGGCGGCGAGGATGTCGAAGCCGAAGCCGTGGGCTCCGTCGCGGCTGCCGAGCGCCGCCGGCAGGTGCCAGCCGGCGTTGTCCAGCAGGGAGGCGATGTAGCCGGACCAGCCGACGGCGACCACCGCGGTGCCGAGCGCGAACTCCAGGACGAGGTCCCAGCCGATGATCCAGGCGGGCAGTTCGCCGAGGGAGGCGTAGGAGAAGGTGTACGCGGAGCCCGCAACGGGGACGGTGGAGGCGAACTCGGCGTAGCAGAGCGCGGCGAGCGCGCAGACGACTCCGGCCACCACGAAGGCCAGGGCCACGGCCGGGCCGGCGTTGTTCTTGGCGACCGTGCCGGTGAGGACGAAGATGCCGGTGCCGATGATGACGCCGACGCCGAAGACGGTCAGGTCGAGCGCGGACAGGGATTTCTTGAGCGCGTGCTCGGGCTCCTCGGTATCGAGGATGGACTGCTCGACCTTCTTCGTCCGGAAGAGGGTGCTGCTCACGGGGTACCTCCCACGCTGTGTCGTCCTCGACATGATCGAGAGGGGGCGTAGACCGTATGCCCCGCCGCGGGCCGGTTAACGCGAATGGACCGGTTCCACCACTCTTCACAGTGGTGGAACCGGTCCATCCGGGCGGCTCGGGTCGCCTGCGGCCGTGTCAGTCGCGGGCGGGCTCCACGGACTCGGCGGCCGCGCTGCCGTACCGTCCGTCGAGCTTGGAGACGAGGCCGGTGACCTGCCGCGCGATGTCGGGCGCGGTGAGGCCGATCTCGGCCATGACCTCGGCGCGGGAGGCGTGGTCGAGGAAGCGGGGCGGGATGCCGAAGTCGCGCAGCGGGACGTCGACGCCCGCGTCGCGCAGGGCCTGGGAGATCGCCGATCCGACGCCGCCGACGCGGGAGTTGTCCTCGACGGTGACGACCACGCGGTGCCGCTCGGCGAGCGGGGCCATGGCCTCGTCGACGGGCTTGACCCAGCGCGGGTCGACGACCGTGGCGGTGATGCCCTGCCGGTCGAGGAGGGTGGCGATCTCCAGGCACATCGGGGCGAGCGCACCGACGGAGACCAGCAGTACGTCGGGGGTGTCGACGCCGCTCTCGCGCAGCACGTCCATCCCGCCGACGCGGCCCACGGCGGGCACGGCGGGGCCGACGGCGCCCTTGGAGAAGCGGACGACGGTCGGCGCGTCGTCGACGGCGACGGCCTCGCGCAGCTGGGCGCGGACCTGGTCGGCGTCGCGCGGGGCGGCGAGCCGCAGGCCCGGGACGACCTGGAGGATGGACATGTCCCACATGCCGTTGTGGGAGGCGCCGTCGGTGCCGGTGACTCCCGCCCGGTCCAGTACGAAGGTCACACCGCACTTGTGGAGGGCGACGTCCATGAGGACCTGGTCGAAGGCACGATTGAGGAATGTGGCGTACACCGCGAACACCGGATGCACTCCGCCGTGGGCCAGGCCCGCCGCGGACACCGCGCCGTGCTGCTCGGCGATGCCGACGTCGTAGACACGGTCGGGGAAGGCCTTGGCGAACTTGTCGAGGCCGACCGGCTGGAGCATGGCGGCGGTGATCGCGACGATGTCGGCGCGCTCCTCGCCGAGCCTGACCATCTCGTCGCCGAAGACGGACGTCCAGTCGGCGCCGGAGGTGGCGATCGGCAGGCCGGTGTCGGGGTGGATCTTGCCGACGGCGTGGAAGCGGTCTGCCTCGTCCTGGAGGGCGGGCTGGTAGCCGCGGCCCTTCTCGGTCAGGCAGTGCACGATCACGGGGCCGCCGAAGCGCTTGGCGCGGGCCAGCGCGGACTCCAGCGCCTCGATGTCGTGGCCGTCGATCGGTCCGACGTACTTGAGGCCGAGGTCCTCGAACATGCCCTGGGGGGCGATGAAGTCCTTCAGGCCCTTCTTGGCGCCGTGCAGGGTCTCGTAGAGCGGTTTGCCGACGACGGGCGTGCGCTCGAGGAGGTCCTTGCCGCGGGCGAGGAAACGCTCGTAACCGTCTGTCGTGCGCAGGGTGGCGAGGTGGTTGGCGAGGCCGCCGATGGTCGGCGCGTACGAGCGCTCGTTGTCGTTGACGACGATGACCAGGGGGCGGTCCCCGTCGGCGATGTTGTTCAGGGCCTCCCAGGCCATGCCGCCGGTGAGCGCGCCGTCGCCGATGACCGCCACGACGTGGCTGTCGCGTTCGAGGATCTGGTTGGCCTTGGCGATGCCGTCGGCCCAGCCGAGCACCGTGGAGGCGTGGCTGTTCTCGATGACGTCGTGCTCGGACTCGGCCTGCGAGGGGTAGCCGGACAGGCCGCCCTTCATCTTCAGCCGGGAGAAGTCCTGTCGGCCGGTGAGCAGCTTGTGCACGTAGGACTGGTGTCCGGTGTCCCACAGGACCTTGTCCTTGGGCGACTCGAAGACCCGGTGCAGGGCGAGGGTGAGCTCGACCACGCCGAGGTTGGGGCCGAGGTGGCCGCCGGTCTTGGAGACGGCGTCCACGAGGAAGGTGCGGATCTCCCCTGCCAGCTGGTCCAGCTCCTCCAGGCTGAGCCGGTCCAGATCGCGCGGTCCCCTGATGCGGGTCAGCAGCGGCACCCGTGCCTCCTTGCAGTAAAAGCTGATCGAGCTGTTGCCGGGCTTGTCGAGTCTAATGTTCCGCCGGGGCGGCCGGAGTCCGGCCCGTGCGTCATACGTCACCCGAACGGCCGTACCCACGATCGGCCGCCCCCATGACACGACTGTGCCCGGCGTCTGAACGGACGCCGGGCACAGGGGGTCGTGCGGGTTCGTACGGGACGTACGGGTCGTACGGGGTCGTGCGGCGGGGCTAACCTCGGCCGGCCGCCTTCTGGCTCTTGCGGGACACCGAGTCGATGACGACGGCGCCGAGCAGAACACCACCGGTGATCATGTACTGGATCGAGGTGTTCATGTTCAGCAGGTCGAGACCGGTCCGGATCGACTGGATGACCAGCATGCCGAGGAGGGCGGACCAGACGGTGCCGCGGCCGCCGAAGAGGCTGGTGCCGCCGATGACGGCCGCCGCGATGGCGAGCATCAGCGTGTCGCCGGCGCCGGCGCTCAGCGACGCTCCCGCGGTCTGGCCGGCGAAGAACATGCCGCCGACCGCCGCGAATCCGCCGGAGATGGCGAACACGGTGATCCGGACCATCGGCACGTTGATGCCGGCCCGGCGGGCGGCCTCGATGCCGCCGCCGACCGCGAACACCTTGCGGCCGTACGTGGTGCGACGCAGCACGAAGTCCACGACCACCAGCGCGGCCAGGAAGATGACCAGGGCGTTAGAGACGCCGGAGGCGTTGTTCAGCACCGCGGCGGAGGCGAATGCCGCGACGGCGAGAGCGCCCACGCGCAGCAGGATCTCACCGGTCGCCCGGTGCGGGACGCCCGCGGCCCGGCGGCGGCGCTGCTCGCCGAAGTTGCCGACCAGCGACAGCACGACGGCCAGGCCGGCCAGCAGGTAGGCCCCGATGATGGCCTGGTCCATGAAGAAGGAGTTCTGGCCGAGCAGGTGGATCGGGCCGGAGTCCGACGGCAGGTTGATCGTGCCGTTGGAGCCCAGCAGCCACAGCATCAGACCGTTCCAGGCGAGGAGACCCGCCAGCGTGACCACGAAGGCCGGTACGCCGATCTTCGCGAAGAACCATCCGTGCAGGGCGCCGATGGCGATGCCCGTGATGACGGTCAGGGCGAGCGCCAGCCATGGGTTCATGCTGTGGTCCACGACGAACACGGCGAACACCGCGGACGCCAGACCGCTGACGGAGCCGACCGACAGGTCGATCTCGCCGAGCAGCAGCACGAACACCAGGCCGATGGCGAGCATGCCGGTGGCCGAGAGGAAGTAGCTGATGTTGGAGAGGTTGTCGGCGCTGAGGAAGCGGTCGTTCTTCAGCTGGAAGATCGTCCAGATGACGATCAGGCCGAGGACGACCGGGAGCTGACCGAGCTCTCCGCTCTTGACCTTGCGCTTGAACTCGGTGACGTAGCCCTTGAGGCCCTCCTCGCGGACCAGCAGTCGCGGGTCGACGACGGATACGGGCGCGGCCGTGGGGTCGTCGGCGGGCGCGACGGTCGTCTGGTCCTCGACGACGCCCTGGGTCTTCTCGAGCTTCGCGCCCGTCTCCGCCTTGCCGGACTCTGTGGAGTCGCTCTTCACGGTCTTCGACGTGTCGCTCACTTGGCCGCCTCCGCGGTGCGACGCCCCGCACGACGGGTCACGGCGTTGTCCGTGGCACCGGTGATCGCGGCGATGATCTCTTCGTGGCTGGTGTCCTTCACGGGGAAGGAGCCGTTGTTCTTGCCCAGACGCAGGACGGCGACGGTGTCCGCGACCGCCTTGACGTCGGCCATGTTGTGGCTGATGAGGATGACGCCGAGGTTGCGCTCGCGAAGCCGCTCGACCAGGTCGAGGACCTGCGCCGTCTGCTCGACGCCGAGCGCCGCGGTGGGCTCGTCGAGGATGACGACCTTCGGGTCGCCGATCAGCGCACGGGCGATCGCGACGACCTGGCGTTGACCGCCGGAGAGGCTCGCGATCGGGATGCGGACGCTCGGGATGCGGATGGAGAGCGTGGAGAGCAGCTCGCGGGCGTTCTTCTCCATCGACACCTCGTCGATGACGCCTCGGCGCAGCAGCTCCCGGCCGAGGTACAGGTTGCCCACGACGTCGAGGTTGTCGCAGAGTGCGAGGTCCTGGTAGACCGTCGCGACGCCGAGTCCCTGGGCGTCGTGCGGCTTGTCGATGCTGACCGGCCGGCCCTCCCACTCGATGACGCCCTCATCGATGGGGTGGACACCGGCGATCGTCTTGACCAGGGTCGACTTCCCTGCGCCGTTGTCGCCCACCAGGGCGACCACTTCTCCGGCGTGGACCTCCAGCTCGACGTCGGTGAGTGCCTGCACCGCACCGAATCGCTTGGAGACTCCGCGCAACGCCAGCACGGGCGTAGCGGACACGTGAACCATCTCCTTCGCCGCCTGACCGGCGGGGATGCCGCGCGCAAAGAACAGGCGCGGAGGGATGTGGACGACGGCGCGGGACGCGACGTCGACGCACGAGGTTTACAAGATGAACATGCGTGAATCCGCTGCACTTGGCAACGGTTCTCTCGCTGAGCAGCGGTTCCGTCCGACGCCCGCCCCGGCAGCGGGGTGTGAAGGTGGGGCAGGCGTCGGACAGGTCTCACGGGACCGCGGGACGGTCGGCGGTCCCGAGGGCCGGCTGCGGGACGCGGCGCGGCGTGCGGCGCGGCCGGGCGGGCCCTCGGGACCGGGAGCCGCTACTGGAGGCCGGCGGCCTTGCAGGCGGCGGCGTACTCGGGGGTGCAGATGTCGGCGACGGTGTAGAGACCGTCCTTGACGACCGTGTCCTTGATGTTGGCCTTGGTGACCGACACCGGGGTCAGCAGCTGCGAGGGGACCTTGTCGCCGGAGCCGCTGGTGAGCGTCTCGGAGGCGGTGCCCTTGATGTCCTTGCCGTTGAGCAGGTCGACCGCGAGCTGGGCGGCGGCCTCGGCCTCCGGCTTGAAGGCCTTGTAGACGGTGGAGGACTGGGTGCCGGCGACGATGCGCTGGATGCCCGCGAGCTCCGCGTCCTGACCGGTCAGCGGGATGCCGCTGATCTTCGCGCCCTTGAGGGTGTTGGCGATGCCACCGGCCATGCCGTCGTTGGCGGCGTAGACGCCCGCGATGTTCTTGGCGCCCAGCTGGGTGATGGCCGCGGACATCTTCTGGGCGGCGACGGTGTCCTTCCAGAGGCCGGACTGCTCGTAGGCGATGTCGACCTTGCCGTCGAGGATCTTGTGCGCACCCTGCTTGAACTGGCCGGCGTTCGGGTCGGCGTCGTCACCGTTGATCATGACGATCTTGGAGGTGGGGGTCGCCTTCGCGCCGAGGGCGTCGAGCAGGGCCTGGCCCTGGAGCTCGCCGACCTTGACGTTGTCGAAGGAGACGTAGGCGCTGACCGGGCCCTGGGCGAGACGGTCGTACGCGACGACCTTGACGCCCTTGTTGACCGCGGACTGGATCGAGGACTTGATCGCGGCGGAGTCCTGGGCGGAGATCACGATGACCTTCACGCCCTTGGTCACCATGCTGCTGACCTGCTGCGCCTGCTTGGCCGGGTCGGCCGCGGCGTTGGCGTACTCGAGCTTGCAGTCGGAGCAGAGCGCCTTGACCTTGGCGTCGAAGTACGGCTTGTCGAACTTCTCGTACCGCGCGGTGACGCTGTCGGGAAGCAGCAGGCCGATGGACTTGTCGCCCGAGCTGCTGCTGCCGGAGTCGCTGTCCTTGTCGTCGCCCGCCTTGCCGCATGCGGCAATCGACAGCGCCATGGACACGGCGGTGGCGCCGATCACGACTCTACGCATCGTTGCGTTCATTGGGGTGTGCCTCCCTGACAGGGCCGCAGCGCTGCGGCCGAGGTGGCTCGAAGTCAACTCGGCCGCAAGTTCGGCGTCAAGAAGTAAATACTTAACGAGATGGCAACGGCGTCATGCGTTCTCTAAGTGAAGACAGGTGTCGCTGCAGTCAGGGT
Source organism: Streptomyces sp. NPDC001027 (assembly GCF_040299045.1). Taxonomy (NCBI): domain Bacteria; kingdom Bacillati; phylum Actinomycetota; class Actinomycetes; order Kitasatosporales; family Streptomycetaceae; genus Streptomyces; species Streptomyces sp. NPDC001027. The sequence goes on along the minus strand of NZ_JBEPBI010000002.1, from coordinate 143,550 downwards.
GCCGTCCAAAAGGGTCGAATCGCCCATCTCGCTCAGTGCGAGAGCGAGCGCTCCGAGCACCTCCGCACGACCCCCAAGTGCCCCTGGGAGAACGGAGAGTTGACGCGCCGCACTCGGGATCGCATAGCGGCCGACGGACTCCCTTATCGGACCGAGCACCAGCTCTCCCGCCTCGGCGAGATCACCGCCCAGGACGACCCGGCTCGGGTTCAGCAGATTGCAGAGATTGGCCACTCCACTGCCGACGTGTCGGCCGACGTCGGCGATCACCCGACGACAGCCCGGATCACCGTCCCTGGCCAGCCGCACGACGCCTTCCATCGTCAGATCCGTGCCGTGGCTGGACTGGAGGAGCGGGAGCACATAGCGCGCGGCCGCGAAGGTCTCCAGGCAGCCCCGGTTTCCGCAGCGGCAGACCGGGCCGGACTCGTCAAGTGTAATATGCCCGATTTCTCCTGCGGTTCCGCCGGGTCCGCGGTAGATCTTGCCCTCGATCACCAGGCCGGCTCCGACACCGCTCGCGACCTTGATGTACGCCAGGTCGCGCACGCCCCGGCCGCTGCCCCAGACCATCTCGCCGAGGGCCCCGAGGTTGGCGTCGTTGTCCACGTGCACCGGCACACCGAGCCGGCCTCTCATCTCCTGCGCCGGCCTGGTGCCGATCCAGCCGGGCAGGATGGCGGACGAGCCGAGCGTGCCGGACTCCAGATCGATCGGCCCGGGCACGCCCAGGCCGACTCCCGCGATCTTCGCGCGGTCCACCCCGGTGGCTTCGATCAGACGGCTGACCAGCTGTTCCGCCCGGTCGAAGCCCTGCGTCGACGAGGCGTCCACGTCCAGCGGCTCGGACTCCTCCGCGAGGACCTGATGGGCCAGGTTGCCCACGGCCACCCGGAGGTGCGTATGCCCGAAATCGACTCCTATGACGATCCCGGCGTCGCCGCTCAGACTGACGCTGCGGGCCCTTCGCCCGCCGGCCGAGGTGGGCGTCACCTCCACGGTGCCGCCGTCCTTCAACTCGCGCACGATGTTGGAGACGGTCGCGGCGGACAGGCCGGTGGCCCGGGCGATCTCCGCCTGTGTGAGGGACCCGGCCAGACGCACGGCGCGTACGACCCGCTCCAGGTTGGCTCGGTGCAGCGACGACTGCGACCCCGGAGTCTCCACGACGACCTCCTGCGCGCGGGGCCGCATCGATGAGACCCCGTCTATGTCCAACTAGTGAACTCTAAGCTGAGCCGTTCGCGTTGCCTCCCGTCAAGAGGTTGAACAGTATCCGCCCGGTTGCAGAGAGACACGGAGTGTGGCGAAACGATCGGTAACGGACGGTACGGAGGCGGGCGCAGGGGGTTGCGCATCGGCTCACGCAACGGATCGCGCAACGAATCGCGCGCCGGGATGCGGACGCCCGGAGCACGCCTCGGGGGGCCTTCGCCGCCGGGCGAGCGCCCGCGACATGGCCGGTGGCATGACGACCGTGTGGCGGGCCACCGGGTGCGGCGGCCGGTCGGAGTCGCCGACCGGACGCCGCTGGTGCGGTGCGGCGCAGTTCGGCGGGCGGACCCCGGCCCGAGGGTTCGGCGGGCGGACCGGGCCCGAGGGGCGCGGGTGGCGTCGGGGGCGCGGGCCGCGGGTGGCCCTGCGGGCGGCTGAGCCTCAGGGGCGGGCGGCTCGTCGGTCGTCCGTCCGGTGGGGCGGTGCGCCAGCGGCTCCGGACGGGTCCTACTTCAGCGCGCCCGCCGTCAAGCCCTGCACCACCTGACGCTGGAAGACGACGTAGGCGGCCAGCACGGGCAGCATGGCCATCACCAGACCCGCGAAAAGGCCCGACCAGTCACCCTTGTAACCCTGGCTGACGGCGAGTTGCACCAGGCCCTGGGTGAGGACGCGCTTGTCGGGGTCCGTGTTGAGGACCGTCGGCAGCATGTACTGGTTCCACTGACCCAGAAAATTGAAGATGCCGACGCTGATCAGGGCGGGCCTGGCCATCGGCAGCATGATCTGGAAGAACGTACGGCTGTGCGAGGCGCCGTCCACGAAGGCCGCCTCCGCGACGGACGAGGGCAGCGTGCGAAAGAAGGCCGTCAGGAAGAAGACCGTGAACGGCAGCGAGTACGCGATGTAGACGAGGATCAGGCCGTGGATGGTGTTCAGCAGTCCCATGTTGTTCACGACGAAGAACAGCGGCACCAGCGCCAGCATGATCGGAAAGCTCATGCCCCCGACGAACAGAAAGTAGATGAACCGGTTGCCGGGGAAGTCGAAACGGGCCAGCACGTAGGCGGCCATGGAGCCGAGCGCCAGCGTGCCGACGAGCGAACCCCCCACCACCAGGACGGTGTTGAAGAAGTAGTCGCCCATGTCGGCCTCGGTCCAGGCCCGCGACCAGTTGTCGAAGTGCAGCCGGTCCGGCAGCGACCAGGGCGAACCGAAGATGGAGCTGTCGTCCTTGAAGGACGTCATCACCGCCCAGAGCAACGGCAGCACGACCATCACCGCCCAGATGACCAGAACGCCATGAGAAAAGACGTTGAGGACGTTTCCTTGCGGTTTCTTCCCGGCGGGCGGCTTCCCGGACCGCACGTCGACCTCGGTGACGACGAGGCCGGAGCCGGACTCGGCCGGCCGGGGCGCGGGGCTTTCGGTCGTCTTCATCGTCAGTACTCCAGCCGCTCGCGTCGCCCGAGCCGCATCACGACCGCGGCGAAGGCCAGCGTCACGACGAGCAGGGCGACGCCGATGGTGGTGGCGTAGGCGGCCTGACCGTCCCGGAACGCCTTCTGGTACGCGTACAGGACCATGACGGTGGTCGAGTAGTCGGGTCCGCCCGGTCCGGTCGTCATGATCTGCACGACCGCGAACGACTCGGCGCCGAGCGCGAGGATGCCCATGTAGACCCAGCCGGACTGCACCGTGTCCCACAGCAGCGGCAGGGTGATCCGGAAGAAGGTCGTGGCCCGGTTCGCGCCGTCCAGCAGGGCGGCCTCGTACAGGTCCGCCGGGATGGACGCCATGCCCGCCGAGAACAGCACCACGAAGAAGCCGACCGTGGACCAGACGAGCACGGCCGTCACGCACCACAGGGCGAGGTCCGGATCGCCGAGCCACAGAGGCTGGACGCCGTCCAGTCCGATGCCCCGCAGGAACGAGTTGACGGCGCCGCTGTCCGGGTTGTAAGCGAAGGCGAACAGCAGCGCGACGATGGCGATCGAGAGCACCTGCGGGAAGAAATACACGATCTTGTAGAAGGAGGAGCCCCGGACGCCGGAGACGACGGGGCCGCCCTTTCTTCTCCGCCCACCGACATTGATCATGAAGGCGAGGAACAGCGCCAGACCGATCGTCACCAGGGGCACCACGAGCGCGAACAGCAGGCTGTGCTGCAAGGACTTCCAGAAAATGTCGTCGTCCAGCATTCTGCGGTAATTGTCCAGGCCGACCGTTTTGAATTCGGGGCTCAGGCCGGTCCAGTCCGTGAACGAGTAGTAGATCGACTGGACGAACGGCCACACCACGAAGAGCGCGTACAGAGCGAGGGGCGCCGCCAGGAACCCCACGATGAAACGGTACTTGCCGTGCTGCATCGCCACCCCGGTGCTTCATGGACGTTTCATGTGATTCTCGCCGTCACTGGTGCTTGTAGTGCTTGATCGACGTGTCCTTGGCCGCCGCGTCGGCGTATCCCTGGATTTTCTTGATCGCCTCGGCCGGAGTCAGCCGGCCGGCCATCATCTCGCCGAGTCCGGACACCCCGATCTTCTCCTTCTGCAACTGGACGTACCAGTCCTGCAGCCGTGGATTCACCACGTTGGCGCCCGCCTTCTCGAGCGCGGCCACGCCCGACTTGAGACCGGGGGTGAGGGTGATGCCGTCGGTGCCGCCGTTGTAGGCGGTCAGCGACTTGACCTTGGAGGTGAAATTCTTCGAGGACCCCTCGCTGAGCATGATGCGCAACTGCTCCATGCCGCCCGGCACGTTCCTCGCCTTCGCCGGGACGACGAACGGCTCGCCCCCGGAGGCCCAGATGGCGCCGAACGGCATCTTGTCGGAGGAGTCGATGCCGGTGGGCGCGGAGACCGAGAGGTCGAAGTCGGCGGGGATGACGTCCGCAGACTCGTTCTCCACCCAGGAGCCGTTCGGGATGAACAGGGCCTTGCCCTTGGCCCAGGCGGTCTGCGACTGGATGTGGTCCAACCCCGGGGTGCCCTTGAGGACGTAACCCTTCCGGTAAAGCTCGTAATAGGCGTCGAAACAGGCTTTCACGGCAGGGTGCTTCCAGGCGTTGGGCTCCAGGTCGTCGATGGCGTCGAGGACTTCGCGACCGCCCACCTTGCCGATCATCGCGTACAGCGAGAAGGGGAGGTAGTAGGGGTATTTGCCCGCATACGTCCAGCCCGCGATGCCCTTCTTCTTCGCCTTCTCGCAGACCGCGAGCATCTCGTCCCAGGTCTGCGGGTACGCGGCGTCGAGCGAGTCCAGGGCCTTCTGCGAGTACCAGACGCCATAGACCGTGTAGGCGTAGTACATGATCCAGACCGGGTCGCCGTCGAACTGACCCATCTCGACGATGCCCGGACGCAGGGTGTCGCGCACCTTCTTGCCCGGATCGTCGTACGACGGCGCGTCCAGCAGCGGGGTGAGGTCGGCGAGCTGGTTCTTGCCGACCAGCACGCCCATGTCCATCTGCTCGGCGCCGGAGTTGTCGATCAGGTCCGGCGGGGCGCCCTGGTTGAACCGCGGCTGAAGCGTGGACTGGATCTTCTGGGTGGCCGAGAACTTCACCTTCGCCTTCGGCAGGTTCTTCTCGTAGATCTTCACCGCGTCCTCGGCGTACTCCTTGCCGAAACCGCCGTCGAACACGACGAATTCCATCTGAGCCGTCTCGTTGACCGCGAGAGGGTTCTTTCCGGTCTTCTTTCCCGCCTTGGCCTTGTCCTCGCCGCCCCCGCTGCCGCTGCTGGCACAGCCGGACAGAAAACCCATCGCGGGAACGGAGATCAGCCCGAGCGCCGCGGATCTCCTCAACATCTCCCGGCGACCGACACCCGTGGCGCCGTTGTTCCCGTAACCGCTTGTCTTGAATGCGTCGGTCTCGAAGCGGTCGGCCTTGGAGCCGTCGGTCGCGGAGCCGTCGGTCGCGGAGCCGTGGTTCTCGGAGTGGGATCCCATGCTCAAGTCCTCGCCTTCTCCAGGACTCAGGCGGTGAACCGGATCCTTCCCGGCACCGCGGTCGGGTCAAGCAGGTTCGTACGGACGGCGCGTGGCGCAAGAGATCTCGACGGATTCGACGATTTCAACGGATTCGACAGGTTCGACAGGTTCGACGGATTCCGCGCACCGACGGATCGGCAGTGAAGTGCCGACAGGTATAGTCCATTCCTCATCGACAGGGCAAGCGCGAATGCAAGGTCGGCCATGGGTCTTTTCCGAGTTGAGACCTCACGGAAATACGAACGGCCGATGGACGCGTTGCCGGAAAATTGCACGATATGAACCCCGTTCGGCGCAATCAACGCCCTTGACATCGCCGTCCACTTGACCCCCTACTGACTCCAGCGCGGCAGGAGGACAACGTTGTCCGGGGCGTTGCCCGCAGGCGGGAGGGTGCTCACGCATGCAGCGGTTGAGACGGTTGCGGACGACCGTGATCACGGTCGCGGTGGTCATGGCGGTCGGCGCACCGGGTACGGCCACGGCGCTGCCGCCTCCCCTCCCGCTCCCCGGCCGGGAGTTCGCCTCGTCCTTCGAGACGGGGGAGCCCGCCCCCGACTGGCGGAGCACCGTCGACAGCACGCCGGGCGGCGGCCGCCACGCCTCCGGGGTGGACGGCGGATACGCTGGCGGGCTCCCCGGCGACGTGACCGACCGGGTGACGGACGTCCGGGCGAGCGCCGAGAACACCGCCGGCGGCGAAGTGAAGGAGAACCTCCTCGACGGCGAGGCGAGCACCAAGTGGCTGGCCTTCGCCGCCACCGGATGGGTCGAGTTCGACCTCGTCGAACCCGCGTCCGTCAGCGCCTACGCCCTCACCTCGGCGAACGACGCAGCCGAACGCGACCCCGCCGACTGGACCCTCTCCGGCTCCGTGGACGGCGCCGACTGGACGGCCCTCGACACCCGCACCGGGGAAGCGTTCTCACAACGGTTGCAGACCCGCAGGTTCGCTCTGACCGCCCCAGCCGCGTACCGGCATTTCCGGCTGGACGTCACCGGGAACCACGGCGCGGCGATCCTGCAACTCGCCGACGTCCGGTTCGGCACGGGCGGCGGTGACGGGCCCGTGCCGCCGGACATGCTCACGGTCGTCGACCGCGGTCCCGGCGGCTCACCGACGGCGAAGGCCGGCGCCGGATTCACCGGGCGGCAGGCACTGCGCTACGCGGGCCGGCACACCGCGTCGGGGCGAGCCTACTCGTACAACAAGATCTTCGACGTGAACGTGCGGGTCAGCGCGCGCACCCGGCTCTCGTACCGAATCTTCCCGTCCATGGCGGACGGTGACCTCGACTACGCCGCCACGAACGTCTCCGTGGACCTGGCCTTCACCGACGGAACGTATCTGAGCGACCTCGGGGCGAGCGATCAGCACGGGTTCCCGCTGTCGCCTCAAGGCCAGGGCGCGGCGAAGGTCCTGTACGTCAACCAGTGGAACGACGTGATGTCCGGGATCGGGGCGGTGGCGGCGGGCAGGACGGTCGACCGGATCCTCGTCGCCTACGACTCCGCGGGCGGACCGGCGCGGTTCCGGGGCTGGGTGGACGACATCGCGCTGCGCACCGTCGCGCCGGAAACAAGGAAAGCTCACCTTTCGGACTACGCAGTGACCACTCGCGGCACGAACTCCAGCAGCGGCTTCTCGCGCGGAAACACGTTTCCCGCAACGGCCGTCCCCCATGGCTTCAACTTCTGGACGCCCGTGACGAACGCGTCCTCGCTGGGCTGGCTGTACGACTACGCACGGGGCAACAACGCGGACAACCTGCCGACGATCCAGGCGTTCAGCGCGAGCCACGAGCCGAGTCCGTGGATGGGCGACCGTCAGACGTTCCAGGTGATGCCGTCCGCCGCGGCCGGGGTCCCCGACACCGGCCGCACCGCTCGCGCCCTGGCATTCCGCCACTCCGACGAGACGGCCCGCCCGTACTTCTACGGAGTGCGTTTCCGAAACGGTCTCACGGCCGAGATGGCCCCCACCGACCATGCGGCCATGCTGCGGTTCACCTATCCCGGATCGGACGCGAGCGTCGTCGTCGACAACGTGACCGACCAGGCGGGTCTGGCCGTCGACGCAGAAGCCGGTGTCGTGACCGGCTGGTCCGACGTCAGGTCGGGACTGTCGGTCGGCGCGACCCGGCTCTTCGTGTACGGCGTGTTCGACGCGCCCGTGACGAAGGCGGCGTCCAGCGGAGTAAAGGGTTACCTGCGTTTCGACGCGGGCGCCGACCTCACCGTCACCCTGCGGCTGGCGACCTCCCTGATCAGCATCGACCAGGCCCGTGACAACCTGCGCCGGGAAATCCCGGAGGACACCGCTTTCGAGACGGTGAAAGCGCGCGCCCGACAGCAGTGGGACAGGCTGCTCGGCACGGTCGAGGTGGAGGGCGCGAGTCAGGACCAGCTGACCACGCTCTACTCCAACCTCTACCGGCTGTACCTGTACCCCAACTCCGGTTTCGAGAGGGTCGGCTCGGCGTACAGGTACGCCTCCCCGTTCTCTCCGATGCCGGGACCCGACACCCCGACCCACACCGGCGCCAAGATCGTGGACGGCAAGGTGTACGTCAACAACGGCTTCTGGGACACCTACCGGACCAGCTGGCCCGCCTACGCGCTCCTCACCCCCACCCAGGCGGGCGTGCTGGCCGACGGCTTCGTGCAGCAGTACAAGGACGGCGGCTGGACCTCCCGCTGGTCCTCTCCCGGGTACGCCGACCTGATGACCGGCACCTCGTCGGACGTGGCCTTCGCGGACGCGTTCGTCAAGGGCGTCGGATTCGACGCGAAGGCCGCGTACGAGGCGGCCGTCAAGAACGCGACAGTCGTGCCGCCGTCCTCCGGGGTGGGCCGCAAGGGCATGGCGACCTCCCCCTTCCTCGGGTACACGAGCACGGCCACTCACGAGGGCCTGTCCTGGACGCTCGAGGGCTGCCTCAACGACTACGGCATCGCCCGCATGGCCCGGGCCCTGTACCGGCGGACCGGAGAGCGCCGCTACCGGGAGGAGGCCGAGTACTTCCTCAACCGCGCGCTGGGTTATGTCCGTCTCTTCGACCCGAAGGTCGGCTTCTTCCAGGGCAAGGACGACAAGGGCGCCTGGCGGGTGGCGTCGGGGAGCTACGACCCGCGGATCTGGGGCTACGACTACACCGAGACCAACGGCTGGGGCTACGCCTTCACCGCCCCGCAGGACAGCCGGGGCCTGGCGAACCTCTACGGCGGCCGCGGCGGTCTGGCGAAGAAGCTCGACGCCTACTTCGCCACCCCGGAAACCGCTTCCCCCGAGTTTGCGGGATCGTACGGCGGAGTCATCCACGAGATGACGGAGGCGCGGGACGTGCGGATGGGCATGTACGGGCACTCCAACCAGGTCGCCCATCACGCGATCTACATGTACGACGCAGCCGGGCAGCCCTGGAAGACCCAGGCGAAGGCCCGCGAGGTGCTCGCGCGGCTCTACACCGGCAGCTCGATCGGGCAGGGCTACCACGGCGACGAGGACAACGGCGAGCAGTCGGCCTGGTACCTGTTCTCCGCGCTCGGCTTCTATCCGCTGGTGATGGGCAGCGGCGAGTACGCCGTCGGCTCCCCTCTGTTCACGAAGGCGACCGTGCACCTGGAGAACGGCCGGGACCTGGTGGTCAGAGCGCCCGGTAACAGCGCGAGAAACGTCTACGTTCAGGGCCTGAAGGTCGACGGACGCCCCTGGGCGTCGACGTCGCTCCCCCACGCGCTGCTCGCCGAGGGCGGGGTGCTGGACTTCGCGATGGGGCCGCGGCCCTCGGCGTGGGGATCGGGCGACAACGCGGGTCCCGTCTCGATCACCCGCGACGACAGCACGCCGGGCCCGCGGACGGATGTGCTGAAGGGCGACGGCGCGCTGTTCGACGACACCTCGGCGACGCAGGAGTCGGTCACGGGCGCGCTCGCGCTGCCGGTCCCCTCCGGCGCCAGGGCGGTGCAGTACACGCTGACCTCCGCCGACCACGCCCGGGCTCCCCGAAGCTGGACCCTTCAGGGCTCCGATGACGCGGTGACCTGGACCGATCTGGACCGACGGTCGGGGGAATCCTTCCGCTGGGACCGCCAGACCCGCGCGTTCACCGTCGCCCGCCCCGGGACGTACACGTCCTACCGGCTGGTCTTGGACGACGCAGGCGGCGGGCGGGACACGAGTAGAAGGGGCGGCGCAGTGAGTCAAGTGCGCCTGTCCGAGGTGGAGTTGCTGTCATGATGTGGTGACGGACAGCGATCGCACACCGCGCCGCGCGGCACCCGTGCCTCACGGTGGACGGGCCGTCCCCGGGCGGAGGGCGGTCCCTCGAGGAGGGGCAAGACGATGGATTTCGTCAAGCGGTGCGCGGGACTGGCGGCGGGCGCGGTGCTGGGGGCGGGGGCCCTGTTCGCGACAGCGGCTCCGGCGCAGGCCTACAGCCCGAACCCGACGTTCCGCGCGTACTACTACGACACCGACGCCTGCCCCTGCAGCGGCGGCAACCTCACGGACCCGTTCGACGACACGTACTTCGCGAACGACGCGGGCGGTTACGCGGTCAAGATGGAGCTGACCGACGCCGGAGCGTTCGTCGGCAAGGTGGAGTTCCACCCGAACGACGAGAAGCTGTGGGTGTACGACACCGCCAACGACGGTGACACGTACTACGTGCGCGTCAGCTACACCTTCGGCGGCGCCACGCACACCCTGGGCACGTTCAGCCCGCCCGGGACCTCCGCCGTGCTCGACTACGAGGTGGAGGACTTCGACCTTCCCGAAGGCGCTTACGTCGACATTTCCGTGTACGACGACGCCGGCCTGACGGACCTCATCGGCGCCGCCCGCGGCTCGGGAGCAGCCGTCGCCTAGAGCCCATTCCGAAGCCCTGAAAACGCGTTCGAGCCGTTTCGGGGCAGATCCCGGGCGTGCCTGCGCAGAACGGAGGAAATATGCCGATCACCCTGCCCGTGCAGCCGGCGGACGTCGACCCCGCCTGGCTGCCGTGGGAGGTGTGGCGCCCGTTGGGCACCCGTCGCACGCTGGTGGACGGCTCGGGGCCGCTGGTGGAGACGGTCCACGGTGAGGTGGCCCGGGGATGCGACCTTTACGGCGGGACGGTCGTGCGCGGCATGCGGGGCGCACGGGATGCTCAGGGCGCCCCGGACAGCTCGTACGATCTCGTGCTGCGTGTGGTCCACGACGGGGGCGCCGGCGCGCGTACGCACCCCGGTCTCCTCGACGGCCTGGGCGAGGAGGGATTCGTCCACGAGCGGGCCGGCGGTACGACCACGGTCACGGCGTACGGGCAACGGGGCCTGCTGTACGGGCTGTTCCACGTCGTCCGGCTCGGTGAGGACGCCTTCCGGGGTGAGCGCCCGCCCGAGGCGCACCGCCCCGCGACGGAACTGCGGATGCTGGACCACTGGGACAACGTCGCCGTGCACCCGGTCATGGGCCAGGTGGAGCGCGGGTACGCGGGCGGCTCGTTGTTCTGGCAGGACGGGCGGGCCCGTGCGGAAACGGGACGCGTCCGGGCGTACGGCAGGCTGCTCGCCGCCTGTGGGATCAACGCCGTCTCGGTCAACAACGTCAACGTCCTTGAGACCGAGGCGCACCTGCTCACCGACCGTATCGGCGAAGTCGCCCGCATCGCGGACGTGTTGCGGCCCTACGGCGTCCGCACTCATCTGTCGGTGAACTTCGCCTCACCGGTCCTGCTAGGCGGGCAGGCCGGCGCCGATCCGCTGGACGAGGCGGTGCGCGAGTGGTGGGCGGAGGCGGCGCGCGGGGTGTACGCCGTCGTCCCGGACTTCGGCGGGTTCGTGGTGAAGGCCGACTCCGAGGGGCAGCCGGGTCCGTTCGCCTACGGCCGCTCCCACGCGGACGGCGCGAACATGCTGGCCGCCGCGCTCGCGCCGCACGGCGGCACCGTCCACTGGCGGGCGTTCGTGTACGACCACCGGCAGGACTGGCGGGACCGTTCATCGGACCGGGCGCGTGCCGCCCATGACCATTTCGCCCCGCTGGACGGGCAGTTCGCGGACAACGCGGTGCTGCAGGTGAAGCACGGGCCGATGGACTTCCAGGTGCGCGAGCCGGTCTCTCCGGTGTTGGGCGCGCTGCCCCGCACCCGGGTCGCCGTGGAGGTGCAGGCCACGCAGGAGTACACCGGGCAGCAGCGGCACGTGTGCTGGCTCGGGCCCATGTGGAGCGAGGTGCTGCGGTTCCGCCCCGAGGGCGAACACGGTTGTTCCGTCGGCGAGTTGACTCGGGGTGGCCTGGTCGCTGTGTCCAACGTGGGGGACGACCGTTTCTGGACCGGGCATCCGCTGGCGCAGGCGAACCTCTACACCTTCGGCCGGCTGGCCTGGCAACCGGACGCCGACCCTCGCCGGATTCTGGACGAGTGGATCGCGCTGACCTTCCCGTCGGCCGCCGAACGCCTGGCGGACGGGCTGCGTACGGTGCTGCACGGCTCGTGGCGGACGTACGAGAAGTACACCGCGCCGCTGGGTGTGGGCTTCATGGTGCAGCCGGGGCACCATTACGGGCCCGGCGTCGACGGCTACGAGTACAGCCCGTGGGGGACGTACCACTTCGCGGACCGGGACGGGATCGGCGTGGACCGGAGCGCGGCCACCGGCACCGGGTACGCGGCGCAGTACGCCGAGCCGTGGGCGGGGCTGTACGAGTCGCCCGACTCCTGTCCGGACGAGTTGCTGCTGTTCTTCCACCATGTGCCGTACGGGCATGTGCTGAAAAGCGGGAAGACGGTTGTGCAACACATCTACGACACCCATTTCGAGGGCGTGGAGGAGGCCGAGGAGGCCCGCCGGGTGTGGGCGGGCCTCGCGGACCTGGTCGAACCGGGGCGTCATGCGCGGGTGGCCGAGCGCTACGAGGAGCAGGTGCGCTGCGCGCGGGAGTGGCGCGACCAGGTGAACAGTTACTTCCTGCGCAAGTCCGGGGTCGCCGACGAGCGGGGTCGCACGATCTACTGAAGCCGCAGGACGGCCACGCCCCGCGGGTCCAGCACCAGCGTCTCGCCCCGGTCGTGGCTCTTGCCGGTGAGGAGGTCGGTGGCCGCGGCGTGAGCGGTGAGGCGGGCATGCTCGGCGCCGTGGTTGAGCAGGAAGAGGAGGCGAGCGCCGTCCGGGGTGACCCGGGTGGCGGTCTCCACGCCGCGATGGCCCGCGTGGGGGCCGATCAGATCGTGGCGGGCGAGGACACGGCGGACGACATGGTCGACGCCCGGCTGGTCGAGGGCCGTCGCCACGTACCAGGCCTGACCGGCGCCGTGACCGTTGCGGGTCACGGCCGGGGTTCCGGCGTAGAAGTCGCCCTCGTAGCGGGCCACCGCCTCGGCGCCGCGCAACCGGACGATCTCGAAGACCAGGCGGCCCGGTGCGGTGAACCCGGTGAACCGCACCGGGTTCTCGACGTCCGCGGGCCGTGCGTCCCACTCGTCGACGCAGATGCCCAGGAGCGGGGCCAGCGGGCCGGGGACGTCGGTGAGGAAGGCCCGGTCGTGCACGTCGGAGCGGGCGGTGAGGAAGGTGGCGAGCACGGTTCCGCCGCGCCGGGCCACCTCCTCGAGCCGAGGGGCGAGATCCGCCCCGACGAGGTGCAGCACCGGGGCGAGGACCACGTCGTACGGCGTGAGGTCCGCGGTCACGGCCACGACGTCCACGTCGGCGCCGGCCTCGCGCGCCGCCCGGTAGTAAGCGTGTACGACGTCCGTGTAGCGGACGAGTCGGGAGGGTCCGTCGGACATCTCCAGGGCCCACCAGCTGGCCCAGTCGAACAGCAGGGCGGTGCGGGCGGGGGTGCGGCCGCCGAGCGTGACGGGGCCCAGTGCGCGCAGCTCCTCGCCGAGTGAGGCCACCTCGCGGAAGACCCGGGTGTCGTCGCGGCCGGCGTGGCCGATGACCGCGCCGTGGTACTTCTCGCACGCTCCGCGTGCGGCGCGCATCTGGAAATAGAGGGCGGCGTCCGCGCCGTGGGCGATGGCCTGCCAGGTGGCGAGGCGGAGTTCGCCGGGGCGGCGCAGGGGGTTGACGTCGCGGCAGGCCGTGGTCGACGGGGTCTGTTCCATCAGCCAGAAGGGCGCGCCGCCCTTGAGACCGCGCATCAGGTCGTGGCCCAGTGCGGGACGGGTGGGCGGGGCGTCCAGGGGCGGGTAGTTGTCCCAGGAGGCGAAGTCCAGGTGGGGCGCCCAGCGGTGGTAGTCGAGGGGCTGGTAGGCGCCCATGAGGTTGGTGGTGACCGGTGTGTCCGGGTCGTGGGCGCGGATGGCCTCCTTCTCCGCGGTGAAGCAGCCGAGCAGGGCGTCGGTCATGAAGCGCCGGTAGTCGAGGGTGATGCCCTGGAAGGCCGTGTGGTCGGGGCCGCGCCAGTGCTCGGTGAGTGTGCTGGGGGGCTCGATCTCGTCCCAGTCGGTGAAGCGGTGGGACCAGAACGCGGTCCACCAGGCGTCGTTGAGGGCGTCCAGTGTGCCGTGCCGGGCGCGCAGCCAGACCCGGAACGCGTCGGCGCAGCGCTCGCAGTAACAAGCGCCGCCGTACTCGTTGTTGATGTGCCAGGCGAGCAGGGCCGGGTGTGCGGCGTACCGTTCGGCGAGGCGGCCGGCCAGGGCCGTGGACAGCCTCCGGTACGCGGCCGAGCTGGGGCAGAAGTTGTGCCGCTGGCCGTAGCGGCGCCGGCGGCCTTCGAAGTCGGTGCGGTTGACCTCCGGATACTTCTTCGCGAGCCAGGGCGGGATCGCGGCCGTCCCGGTGGCCAGGCAGACCTGGCGGCCCTCGGCGGCGACGCGGTCGAGGACCCGGTCCAAGATCGTGAAGTCGTAATCGGTTTCGGCTGTTTGGGTCAGTGACCAGCTGAAGACCCCGACGGTGAGGGTGTCGACGCCGGCCAGCGTGAAGAGGCGATGGTCCTCGTCGTGGACCTCCTCGGGCCACTGCTCGGGGTTGTAGTCACCGCCGTACGGGATCCTGCCGGTGTGCGGGAGTCGGCCGTCGTCTCCGGTGCGGGGTGCGGTCATGCGGTGAAGTCCTCCTGGGTCTCGACGATCACCGGGCGGCTGGAGCGCAGCAGTGAGAGCAGCAGCGGGGCGGCCAGCAGGGCGGGGAGGGCCTCCGTGAACAGCGCGGTCAGGCCGCCCGTCAGGACGAGCAGGGAGGCCGCGGCCGCGGTGGCGCTCCCCCGGCGGAGCAGGAAGTACGCGGCGAGGCGGGCGGTGTCGCGGGTGCGGAACGTGAACAACGAGGTGAGGACGAGAGCGTGGGCCCCCCACAGGAGCGATGCCACGCCGACGGCCCCGAGCAGTACCGCCCACCAGTCGGGCAGTCCGGTGGCGGTGAAATGCGTGAGCGTGAAGACGATCACCGTCAGCCAGGCCAGCAGGGGCGCCTCGATCCGCAGCGCCGGCAGCGCGTTGAGACGCCACCCTCGCAGGTAGGCGCGGGCCGGGTGGAGGTCGGTGAGGTCGCTGCTGCGGTGGTGCAGGGCGTAGAGCGCCGCGGAGCCGGCCGGGCCGAGGGGCAGCAGGCAGACCGCGGCCAGCGGCAGGTTGGCCGGGTCGGGGCCCAGGAGCAGCAAGCCGGCGAACCCCGGGGCGGCCGCCGCGAGGAACAGGGCCTCGACGACGAGGAGGGTGTGCAGCAGGGCGGCGGCTCGGGAGAGAGGACCGGCGCCGAAGCCTGCGGCGCTCACCGTGCCGCTGGCGCTCGTGGGGATCGTGGGGCTTGTGGGGCTCATGGGGCCGCCTGGCCGAGGAGGCGGCGTTCGTCCCACCAGGGCGGCGTCTCGTCGACGACGGGCGTGAGTTCGACGAGGGTGATCTCGTGGCGGGCCAGGACGAGGCTCAGCTCTGCCCTGCCCTGACGCACGGGCAGCCTGCGGTGGCTGCGGCCCGGTTCGGACGCCTGGTGCAGGATGTCCAGCTGTGCGGGCTTCGGTGAGCGCGGGCTGCCCATGTGCCGCCAGGTTGTGTAAGCGTTTCCGTGTTCTTCGTCGACGCTGGAACGGCGGACGAAGACTTCCTGAGCGTTTCCGGCCGTAGGGTCCCGGTCACCGTCGAGGACCCTTCGCACGCCGTTCCTTCGGGTTTCCCGGTCTTGGCGGGCCGTGCCGGCTCCACCGGTGCCATCGGCGCCACCAGCCCCGACGATCCCTGGAGCCCCGGAGGAATTTCGGGCCGTGACGGGGAGGGACAGACGCAGCTCGTGGCGGTCGGGGCCCGCGGTCTCGCCGGTGGGGTCGACGGGCGCCCAGGCCAGGACCATGACCCTGCCGTCGGGGTGCCGGGTGATCAGGTGGTCGTCGCCGCGGGCGAGCAGTTCGGGGCCCGTCCGGGCCATGAACGCGTACAGGTGGTACGTGGGCTTCCTGACCTGCCGGTGGGTGAGCAGCCCGAAGCCGCCGTGGAACAGGCCGGTGGGGACGCCGGTCTCCTCGAACATGTCGCTGAACGTCCAGTACGAGAAGGAGTCCGCGAGGTCGCCGCCGTGCGCGAGGACCGGGGCCAGGTAGGCGGCGTGAAAGGCGGTGTCGTGGATCAGGTTGTCGGGGCGGTAGGAGGAGTTGAACTCGGTGATGTGCACCGGCAGGTCGGCCAGCCGGGTGCCTGCGAGGCGTCTACGCGGTGTGGCGAACTGGTCGAGCAGGTCGGACGCCGGACCCAGCGTCTGGTGAACGCCGAACGGGACGTGCTGGGAGGGCCCGGAGGTGTAGGCGTGCTTGGAGACGAAGTCGACGGGGGCTTCGCGTTGTTCCACGAAGTCCGCAAACCGTTCCAGCCAGTCGTCGGCGCCCGGGGAGATCGCCGGACCGCCGACCTGGAGGCCGGCGTCCACGTCCTTCACGGTGTGCGCGGTCACCTCGTAGAGCCGGTGGTATGCCTTTTCGTCCGCGTCCTGCCAGAAGTCGGGCAGGTTGGGCTCGTTCCACACCTCGATCGGCCAGGTGCGGACCTCCTCGATGCCGTAGCGATCCACGAGATGGACGACGACCGCCCGCACCAGGTGCGCCCACTCGCGGTACGAGCGCGGCGGGGTGACGTTGCCGCGCCACCAGAAGACCGTCTGCGAACCCGAGGCGAGGTCGTACGGCATGAAACCGAGTTCGACGAAAGGACGCAGACCCGCCTCGAGATAGGCGTCGACGACCTGGTCGACGTAGGTGAAGGCATGATGCACGCGGCGTGCGCCCTCGTGGTCGTACGGCCGGTGCACGCCCATGCCGTCGCTGAGCAGGCCGTGGCCTCGGATGTATCGGAAACCGATGTCACGCTGTATCAGGGCGAGGGAGTCCTGGTAGTCGCGGCGCAGGGCGAGTTCGATGCGGCCGGTGCCGACACAGTGACGCCAGGCATCGGTGTGCCGGCCCACGAGCTCCTCAGGTACCCGGATCACGCCTTCTCCTTCGCGAACCGCTCGCGCGCCTTGTTGTGGAGGCCGACGAGGCGGTCCATGTTCTTGCCCTTGAGCTCGCTCACGTAGTCGTCCCATTCGGACAGCGGACGCTTGCCGAGGGCGAACTTGAGGGTGTTCTGGGTGACGTGGTCCCTCAGCGGCGTGTCCCAGAGGGAGGCCTGCTCCTGCTCCACGGACTGCAGTGGGTGAGCCGGCCCGACGGGCAGTTGCTCGCGCTGCGACATCGCGTCCTGGAACTTCCTCTCGTCCGGGCTGAAGGAGGACGAGACGAGCGCCCAGCTGCCGCCGTAGGTGAACACGCCGTTGAAGAATCCGTAGTCCTTCTGCAGGTCCTTCGGGGCGTTCGGGTCCGAGCCCATGAGGCTGATCCCGGGCCCGGGCCGGTACCGCCCGCCGTCCAGGGTGTAAGTGGTGTCCTGCACACCCCACTTGGCGAACCGCTGCCCCTCGTCCGAGTACCACAGCCAGTCGACGAACTGCATCATCGCGACGAAGGTGTCGCTCTTGAGGGCCTTGGTGGAGATCATGAGACCGTTTTCCAGCCGGGCGCCGCCCAGCAGCACGGGTCCGGCCGGGCCGAGCGGAACCGGGATCATCTCGATCTTCGCTCCCTTGACCTGTTTTTCCAGGTTGTAGCGGTAGCTCTGGACCAGCTCCTGCGGGTTGGCACTGATCGCGAAGGACTTCTGGGCGAGGAGTTTCTGCAACGCGTCGTCGTCTGTCTGGGTGAAGCTCTCCGGGTCCATCAGATTCTCGGCGACGAGTTTCCTCAGGTACTCGACCATCTGACGGTAGCCGTCCGTCGCGCCGGTGAAGACGAATGCGTCCCTCTTGCCGTCGAAGCTGATGTTGTCGTAGGTCCAGCCGGCCCGCACACCGAAGGACTGGCCGAGGTAGCTGCACAGCGCCGCTGCGGGAAACGGGGTGTTGGTGCTCCAGCGGTCGGAGAAGGGGTACCGGTCTGGATACTCGGCCCTGATCGCCTTGAGGACGTCATACACCTCGTCCCAGGTGGTGGGCAGGCTCAGTCCGAGCTTGTCCAGGACGTCGGTGCGCAGCGACAACGAGTAACCGGACTTGACCTTTTCGTGCAGGCCCGGCAGGAGGTAGTACTTCCCGTCGGACTGCCGGATGGAGTCGAGTTCCGGCTCCAGCTTCCATTTTCTGACCTTGTCGCGGAAGTTGGGCATGAGATGCGTGTACTCGCTGACCGGGAGAATCGCGCCCGACGAGACGAAGGCGACCTCCGACGGGTGGTACGTCTTGGGAATCAGGAACGGTGCGTCCCCCGCGCCGATGAGGACACTGCGTTTCTTCTCGTAGTCGCTCAACGGAACGGCGATCGGCTTCAGGGTGACACCGGTGCGCCTGGTCAGTTCGTTCCAGAACAGCCAGCCGTCCTTCATCGGATAGACGGGGTTGTTGTTGTGCAGAAGAGAGAAGGACAGCGGTTTCGACGCCTTGAACTGCTCGCCGACGCGATACTCCTTCATCGCTCCGTTCTGTTTCTTGGACAGGTCCTTGCCGTCCTCACCTTCGTCGCCGCTCCCGCAGCCGGTGAGAGAAGCGAGGCCGACGAGGCCTGCGGCCGCGAGGAGCTGACGTCGAGACAACTGACCGGCATTCTTCACGGTTGCTCCTTTGTTCCGTAGGAGGTGCGGATCTCAGCCCTTGACCGCGCCGAGCATCACGCCCGAGACGAAGAAGCGCTGGACGAACGGGTACACGCAGAGGATCGGCAGCGAGGTCAACACGATCGTGACCGCCTGGATGTTCGCCCCGACCTGGCTCAGCTGGTCGGTTGCGGCGCCGGCGTTGCCCCCGGTGGTGGCACCTGCGATGAGGTTGCGCAGATAGACGGTGACCGGCATGAGCTCGGTGCGGTCCATGTAGAGGTAGGCCGAGAACCAGGAGTTCCAGAAGGACACCGAGTAGAAGAGGACCATCGTCGCGACGACGGCCTTGGACAGCGGCAACACGATCCTGAGCAGGATTCCGTAGGTGCTCAGCCCGTCGATCTCGGCTGCTTCCTCGAGCTCGGTCGGAAGGCTCTCGAAGAACGCCTTCATCACCAGCAGGTTGAAGACGCTGATCGCGTTCGGCAGGGCGATGGCCCAGACGGAGTTCTTCAGGCCGAGGCTGGTGACCAGGACGTAGTTGGGGATCAGTCCGCCGGTGAAGAACATGGTGAACACCGCGACGCCGACCAGCAGCCCGCGCCCCTTCAGGTTCCGCTTCGACAGCACGTAGGCGTAACACGTGGTCAGAACCATGGCGATGACCGTGGAGACGACCGTGTAGAAAACGGTGTTGCCGTAGTTCCGCCAGAACATCGAGTCCTGGAACACGATTCTGTACGTGGTGAGGTTGAATCCCTTGGGCCACAGGGCCACTTCGCCGGCCCGGATGTGCCTTTCACCGCTGAAGGACCGCGCGATGATGTTGACGAAGGGATACAGGGTCACCAGGACGACGAGGGTGAGAATCACTCCGTTGACGCCCTGGAACACACGGTATCCGCGCGTCGGCTGGCTGACGGACGTGCGGGGACGCCGGGGACGTGGCGTCAGGAGGCTCACCACAGGCTCGTCCCGACGGTGCGGCGCGACAGCTGGTTCGCGCTCGTGATCAGCACGAGGCCGATGATCGCTTCGAAGAGCCCGATCGCGGCGGCGTAGCTGAAGCTGTTGGACTCGACGCCCGCGCGGTAGAGGTAGGTGGAGACCACGTCGGCCGTCGGATAGGTCAGGGGGTTGTACAGGAGCAGGACCTTCTCGAACCCGACCGCCATGAAGGTGCCGATGTTGAGGATGAGCAGCGTGATCATGGTGGGGCGGATTCCGGGCAGCGTGACGTGCCAGATCTGCCGCCAGCGGCTCGCGCCGTCGATGCGGGCCGCTTCGTAGAGGTCCTCGTCGATGGTGGTGAGCGCGGCGAGGTAGAGGATGGTCCCCCAGCCGGCGGTCTGCCAGATCTCCGAACCGACGTAGACCGTCCGGAACCAGCCCGGCTCCTGTATGAACCGCACCGGATCGTGGCCGAGCAGGCCCAGCGCATGGTTGACCGGACCGTCCGTGGCCAGCATCTGCAGGGTGACGCCCGCGACGATCACGATCGACAGGAAGTGCGGGAGGTACGAAACCGATTGCACAAACCGTCGCAGAGAACGCCGGCGCACCTCGTTGAGCAGTAACGCCAGCACAAGAGGCAGGGGGAAGCAGAAGAGCAGCGTCAGCCCGCCGAGCCACAGGGTGTTGCGAAAGACCTGCCAGAAGGTGGGATCGGTCAGGAACATCCGCACGTACCGCAGCCCCACCCACTGCTCCCCGAGGATCGAACCGCCGGGTTCGAAGCGGCGGAAGGCGATCACGTTGCCGATCATCGGCACGTAGCGGAAGACCACGAAGAACGTCAGGGGCAGGACGGCCAGCGAGTACAACTGCCAGTCGCGGCGCCACGCCCTGCGCCAGCTTCGTTGCGCGGCTGCACGCGGCGCGCGGCCCGGGGTCTTCGCAGAGGGGTCCGGGTCCTGGGTGTCGGGGGGTGGGGCCGATGTGGTGGAGGTGCTCATGCTCAGGCCTCCCGGGGCGTTCTCGAAACACTCGGATCTCAGTGCGGGATCTCGAAACTTTCGTGCCCTTACCGGTAACTCTGCGGCAACGTACGGGGTCACGGAAAGCGCTGTCAATGGGTGCTGCACGGCGGGCTGGTGGGAGTTGCGCGGCGTGGAATCCGTTGCGGGACGGGGTAGAACCCGTGTGCGTGCGGGGAGCCGAGCGCTACGGGACTCCGCAAATTTCTGGACGATCAGCGCAACAATCGTTGGCCCATGTCGTGTGAGGAGCCCTCGTGCCTGCGTTCGACCTGCCGTTACGGGATCTGGAGCGCTATCGCCCCGAACCCGCCGAGCCCGACGACTTCGACGCCTACTGGGCCGCCGCCCGGAAGGAAGCCGCACAGCGGGACCCCCTGGTGTCGGTACGACCTGTCGAAACCGGTCTCCGACTGACGCGGACCTGGGATGTGACGTTCCGGGGTTACGCGGGCGATCCGATCCGGGCCTGGTTCGGCCTCCCGGCGGACGCGCGGAAGCCGTTGCCCGCAGTCGTCGAGTACATCGGTTACGGGCGCGGGCGCGGTCTCCCGCACGAGCGGCTGACCTGGGTGAACGCAGGCTACGCCCATCTGTTGATGGACAACCGCGGCCAGGGCGACCAGTACGGCAGCGGGGGCGACACCCCCGACCCGCACACCGTCGTGTCCGGCGGCCCCGGGCCGGCCGTCCGCGGC
Source organism: Streptomyces sp. NPDC001027 (assembly GCF_040299045.1). NCBI lineage: Bacteria > Bacillati > Actinomycetota > Actinomycetes > Kitasatosporales > Streptomycetaceae > Streptomyces > Streptomyces sp. NPDC001027. The sequence continues at coordinate 122,616 of NZ_JBEPBI010000002.1, read as the reverse complement.
CTTCTCTCCCCGCCCGACTACTACTATCGGCGCCTGATCACGGACGCGGTGCGCGCGGTGACGGCGGTGCGGTCGCTGCCCGGTGTTGACCCGGCGCGCACGGCCGTCGTCGGCAACAGTCAGGGCGGCGGACTGGCCCTGGCGGTCGCGGGCCTGGTCCACGACCTGACGGCCGTCCTCGTCACGGCTCCGTTCCTGTGCGGGATCCGGCGGTCGCTGGAGCTCACGGACGCGGGGCCGTACGGTGAGATCTCGGCTTACCTGTCCGTCCGCCGCGGCAGCGAGGAAACCGCCTACCGAACTCTTTCGTACGTGGAGGGCGTGTCCTTCGCCCGCCGGGCGCAGGCTCCCGCCCACTTCGGCACGGGCCTGCGCGACACGGTCTGCCCGCCGAGCGGGGTGTACGCGGCGTTCAACCGGTACGGCGAGCTGAGCGGCGGCGGGCATCCTCACAACGAGATCCACGCCTATCCGTTCAACGGTCACGAAGGGGGTGAGGCTGAGCAGGTAAGACGACAACTGAGCTGGCTACAGGCCCGGTTGGTCCACTGATCGCGGATCGCCGTCCGGCGGCGCGCTCACCGGCCGGGCGGGCTCGATCCGCCGTCGCCCGTACGGGCGAGCTGCACGGCAGCGCCGTGGGCAGTCCTGCCCACGGCGCCTGAGCCGGTGGGCACCGCTCACCCGCCCACCGGCTCCGCTCGGATCCGTCCGCCCGAGCGTCCGTTCGGAGCCGCTGTCGACCAACCGACTCTGGTCGCTCAACCGACTCTGCAGGGGAGGCTCGTGGCGGTGTCACCTCCCGCGCCTGAGACCACGTATCCGAACGTCGCGCTCTGGCCGGGACTCAGCGAACCGTTCCAGTCGGCGTTGTGGACCATCACCGCCTGGCCGTTGTAGGTCGCGTTGCCACTCCAGAGGCTCGCCACCGACTGACCGCCGGGCAGCGTCCAGTCCACCATCCAGCCGAGCATCGGGACATCACCCGAGTTGGTGACGGTCACCTCCGACTGGTAGCCGCCGCTCCAGCTGTTGGTGGTCCTGCGGGAAGCGGTACAGGTCCCGGGAACCGGCTCGCTGGGGTTGCCCGGCTCGTGGATGCCGGTCACTTCGCCGTTCCCGCCGTCGAAGACGACGTCGGAGCAGGAGTAGAAGGTCTCGGCGCTGTCGGAACGTTGCCAGACCATGTAGATGATGTGGCGGCCCGACTTGTTGGCCGGAAGCGTCCCGGTCCAGGAGTAGTTGGCCTCGACCGTGCCGGGGCTGCCATGGAGGGGCGGGTGGTCGACGGAGAGGAAGGGCTGGTCCTCGATGTCGTTCCAGCCGAGCGTCCGGGTGGGGTCGAAGCCGTTCTTGGTGACGTAGACGTGGAACCAACCCGGGTGCGCCGCCCAGGCGTTGTAGGAGAAGTCGACGGTCGCGCCCGAGGTGAGATGTGTCAGCGGCCAGTCGTTGCGGGCTGCGTTGAACCCGGTGAAGTTGGTGTTGCCGCCGCTGCACAACTGGCCGTCCGGCACGAAGCCGCGGGTACGGCCCGCGCCGTCGGAACGCAGCACGGAGAACCAGTTGTAGAACGGTGTGGTACCGCTTACCTGTTGTGCGTTCTTGCAGGCGGGATTGATCGGCTTGATCTCACCGGTGTTGGTCAGCGCGTCCTGCCAGCACAGGAAAGTGCGGCTGCCGGGTTTCATGGGGGTTCCATGAGCCTGGGCCTCCCCGCCGGCGGTCACGATGAGGCCGAGTGCGGGGACCGTGGCCAGCAGGGCCAGGAGAACCAAGAGGAGGGCTCTGGTGCGCAGACGCGTCCTTGCGCACGATTTCGATATTGACGTGATCATGACAGATTTCATGCTCAGTGAGTCCGCCTTCCGTGTACGGACCGCGCATGCATGGGTGCACTGCGGATGCGGGGACGGGTAACGCGGTTCGACAGGGGCTCCAGGACGTTGCGGGTTGGATGCAGCGCTGTCCCGGCATGTCGGCTGCGCGAAGCGGGAGCGCCCTGGCCCGGTCCGGCAGGTTCCGGTCCGCCGGACGCGAACAAAATGGGAGCGCTCCCACTCCACCTGTGGCGGAAGGTAGCGCCGTACGGCTCACTTGTAAACGGTGAGCGCAACATTTCGTGGCTACGCAGAAACTTTCAGCGAGCCCACTCCCGCGGGCCGGGTGCGGCGGTCATGTCCGGATTCCGCCCCCGAAGGCCGAGGGGACCTGTGCCCCTTCATGGGCCGGTCATGGATCGGCACGGACACGGCGAAGGGCCGCACCCCCGTCAACGGGGATGCGGCCCTCGATCAGCACTTCGCACGCGTTCCGTCAGCGATTTCCGTTTCCGAACCGCTTGCCGTGCCGTTACTCGCGGATCGGGTTACCCAACCGCTTGCCGTGCCGTTACTCGCGGATCGGGTTACCCAATCGCTTGCCGCGCCTGATACATGCGGACCAGGATCGGGGCTCCGAACCGGTTGCCGTGCTCGTTACTTGCGGATCAGGCTGCGCAGCACGTACTGCATGATGCCGCCGTTGCGGTAGTAGTCGGCCTCACCGGGGGTGTCGATGCGGACGACCGCGTCGAACTCGACGCCCGTGTCGGTGGTGACCTTGACCGTGCGCGGTGTGGTGCCGTTGTTGAGCTCCTCGACGCCGGTGAAGGAGAAGGTCTCCTCGCCGGTCAGACCGAGGGAGTCGGCGGAGGCGCCCTCCGGGTACTGGAGCGGGAGGACGCCCATGCCGATGAGGTTCGAGCGGTGGATGCGCTCGTACGACTCGGCGATGACGGCCTTGACGCCGAGCAGCGCGGTGCCCTTGGCGGCCCAGTCGCGCGAGGAGCCCGAGCCGTACTCCTTGCCGGCCAGGATGGCCAGCGGGACGCCCTGCTCGATGTAGTTGCGGGAGGCGTCGTAGATGAACGACACCGGACCGCCGTCCTGCGTGAAGTCGCGGGTGTAACCGCCTTCCGTCCCCGGCGCGATCTGGTTGCGCAGGCGGATGTTGGCGAACGTGCCGCGGATCATGACCTCGTGGTTGCCTCGGCGCGAGCCGTAGGAGTTGAAGTCACGACGCTCCACACCGTGCTCGGTGAGGTACTTGCCGGCCGGGGTGTCGGCCTTGATGGCGCCGGCCGGGGAGATGTGGTCGGTGGTGACCGAGTCGCCCAGCTTGGCCAGCACGCGCGCGCCGGTGATGTCGGAGACCGGGGTGGTCTCCATCGTCATGCCCTCGAAGTACGGGGGCTTGCGGACGTAGGTCGACTCGGCGTCCCACTCGAAGGTGTTGCCGGTCGGGATCGGCAGCGCCTGCCACTGGGCGTCGCCCGCGAAAACGTCCTGGTAGGACTTGTTGAACATGTCCTCGCCGATGGCGTTCGCCACGACGTCGTTGACCTCGGCCTCGGAGGGCCAGATGTCCTTGAGGAAGACCGGGTTGCCGTCCTGGTCGACGCCCAGGGCGTCCTTGGTGACGTCCACCTTCATCGAGCCCGCCAGGGCGTACGCGACGACCAGCGGCGGGGAGGCCAGGTAGTTCATCTTGACGTCGGGGTTGATGCGGCCCTCGAAGTTCCGGTTGCCGGAGAGGACCGAAGTCACCGCGAGATCATGGTCGTTGACGGCCTTGGAGACCTCCTCCGGCAGCGGGCCGGAGTTGCCGATGCAGGTGGTGCAGCCGTAGCCGACGAGGTTGAAGCCGACCTTGTCGAGGTACGGGGTGAGGCCCGCCTTGTCGAAGTAGTCGGTGACGACCTTCGAACCCGGGGCGAGGGTGGTCTTGACCCACGGCTTACGGGTCAGGCCCTTCTCCACGGCCTTCTTCGCGACGAGCGCGGCGGCGACCATGACGTACGGGTTGGAGGTGTTGGTGCAGGAGGTGATGGCCGCGACCGTCACCGCGCCGTGGTCGATCTCGTACGTCGAGCCGTCGGGGGCGGTCACGGTGACCGGGTTGGACGGGGCGCCGTTCGGGGCGACGGCCGGGGCGTCGGAGGCCGGGAAGGACTCCTTGCCGGCCTCGTCGACGTCGTCGACGTAGTTGCGGACGTCCTGCTTGAACTGCTCGGCGGCGTTCGCGAGGACGATGCGGTCCTGCGGGCGCTTCGGGCCGGCGATCGACGGGACGACGGTCGACAGGTCCAGCTCGAGCTTCTCGGAGAAGTCCGGCTCGGCCTTCGGGTCCAGCCAGAGGCCCTGCTGCTTGGCGTACGCCTCGACGAGCGCGACCTGCTGCTGGGAACGGCCGGTCAGCTTGAGGTAGTTCAGGGTCTCGTCGTCGATCGGGAAGATCGCGGCGGTGGAGCCGAACTCCGGCGACATGTTGCCGATGGTCGCGCGGTTCGCGAGGGAGGTGGCGGCGACGCCCTCACCGTAGAACTCGACGAACTTGCCGACGACGCCGTGCTTGCGCAGCATCTCGGTGATCGTGAGGACGAGGTCGGTGGCGGTGGTGCCGGTGGGCAGCTCGCCGGTGAGCTTGAAGCCGACGACGCGCGGGATGAGCATGGAGACCGGCTGGCCGAGCATCGCGGCCTCGGCCTCGATGCCGCCGACGCCCCAGCCCAGCACGCCGAGACCGTTGACCATGGTGGTGTGCGAGTCGGTGCCGACCAGGGTGTCGGGGTAGGCCTGCCCGTTACGGACCATGACCGTGCGCGCCAGGTGCTCGATGTTCACCTGGTGGACGATGCCGGTGCCCGGCGGGACGACCTTGAAGTCGTCGAACGCGGTCTGGCCCCAGCGCAGGAACTGGTAGCGCTCCTTGTTGCGGCCGTACTCCAGCTCGACGTTCTGGGCGAACGCGTCGTTGGTGCCGAACTTGTCGGCGATGACGGAGTGGTCGATGACCAGCTCGGCCGGGGAGAGCGGGTTGACCTTCGCCGGGTCGCCGCCGAGCTCCTTGACGGCCTCACGCATGGTGGCGAGGTCGACGACGCAGGGCACGCCGGTGAAGTCCTGCATGATCACGCGGGCAGGCGTGAACTGGATCTCCTGCGACGGCTGGGCCTGCGAGTCCCAGTCGCCGAGGGCACGGATGTGGTCGGCGGTGATGTTCGCGCCGTCCTCGGTACGGAGCAGGTTCTCCAGCAGCACCTTCAGGCTGTACGGAAGGCGAGCCGAGCCTTCCACCTTGTCCAGCCGGAAGATCTCGTACGACTCGTCGCCCACCTGCAGCGTGCTGCGGGCGTCGAAGCTGTTCGCCGACACGACAGTCTCCTTCATTGATGTGCGCGTACCACCGCATCCTGCCGTCACGCGGACTTGGCCGATCAGCTCAGGGCAAGCTAAGTTAGGCAAGCCTTACTGGCGTGGCGGCTGCGGTGCGCCTCGGCAGATATCTCGATGTCGAGATAACTCTAGTACATGGGCGCGGAATGGTCATGCCCGGGCTCGCCTGTCCGCTGTCATCCAATCGAGGCGTTTGACAGCGAACCCAGTCGTTCCGGCTTCCTTGCCAGCGAACCTAGTCGTACGAGGGGACGTACTGGGGGTGCTGGGTGGCCGTACCGGTCGGGGTGGATCTTGCGGAGCCGTACGTCGAGTTGTCGTACGTGGACGCTGTACGCGAGTGTCGGCGGCGTCCGCTGCTGGACTGCGTGACTGCTCGGTTCGAGGACGTGGCCGCTGTTCGGCCGTTTCGCTGGTCGCGTGGTGAGCGTCACTTCCCGGGCTGGTACTGGGCGGCGACGACCGGGCGGCATGTGGGTTTCGAGTCGTGGCTGGAGCGGGACCGGCTTGTGCTGATGGATTTCGATCCCGGGGTGGTGGGGGTCGCCTCGCAGCCGTTCTGGCTGCACTGGCACGACGGCGAGCGTGAGCGTCGGCATGCTCCGGACTACTTCGTGCGCCGCGTGGACGGCTCGGCCGTGGTCGTGGATGTCCGTGCCGATGAGCGGATCGAGGAGAGGGACGCGGAGGCGTTCGAGGTGACGCGCCGGGCCTGCCGTCAGGCGGGGTGGGGTTTCGAGCGGGTGGGGGTTCCGGAGGAAGTGCTGCTGGCGAACGTCCGGTGGCTGTCGCGTTACCGGCATCCCCGGTGCCGGCGCGGGCCGGTCGTGGACCGCCTCCGGGAGATCTTCACAGCACCGGCCCTGTTGATGGCCGGTGCGGATGCGGCCGGTGACCGGCTTGAGACGCTCCCCGTCCTGTTCCATCTGCTCTGGCTGCGCGAGCTGGCCGCCGAGGGGCTGGCATTCGCACTGTTGGGGCCGTCGACCATCGTGCGCCTGGCGGAGGGAAGTGTGCGGTGACAGGGGCGAAAGAGCGGCGGGTGCCCGCTTCGGCCAGGATCGCGGAGTTCCCGCAGACCGCTGCGGAACAGGCCCGCTGGTGGGAGAGGCACATTCTGGAGGTGCTGGACGGCTTGCCGCCGGACGCCCCTGCGGGGACGGTGCCACGGCCGGAGTTCGACCCGGAACACAGCTCGCTGGCCCAGCGGGAGCGGGCCAAGGCGGCCGAGCTGACGGCGGCCGGGCATGCGATGACGGCCAGCGGCGTCAAGCAGCGGCGCCAGCGCTACCAGAGGGACGGACTGGCCGACGGCCGGGCGGCCAAGCAGATGCCGTCCTTCGGCCGGGTAGCCCCGGCGGTGGTCGAGGTGATGCGGCAGGCGATCGACGAGACGGCCGAGGCGTCGTCGAGGACGATCGGCTTCGTGGTCTGGCGGGCGACACAGATCCTGGCCGCCCGTGAGGACGCAGACGGCATCGAGGTTCCCTCGCAGCGCACGCTCTACCGGCTGTTCGACAAGCTGGCCGCGGGCACGCACGCGACGGGCTCGGCGACCACACGCCGTTCGGTGAACGCGCGTCCGGCCGGGCCGTTCGGGGAGGTGCCGGCCTGCGCGCCGGGCGAGTGGATGCAGATCGACTCCACACCACTGGACGTCCTGGTCCGGCTGGACGACGGCATCGCCGGGAAGGTCGAGCTGACGGCCATGATCGACCTTGCGACCAGGTCACTGACCACCGCAGTGTTACGGCCGACGACGAAAGCGGCCGACGCCTCCGCTCTCCTGGCGCGAAGCATTACCCCTGAGATGATGCGGCCTGGCTGGCCGGAAGCTCTTCGGATGTCGAGATCGGTGCTGCCGCACCGGCGGCTGACGGCCTTGGACGAGCGGCTGGAGGATGCGGCTGGCAGGCCGGTGATCGTGCCGGACACGATCGTCTGCGACCACGGCAAGGTCTTCATCTCGAACAACTTCCGTGCGTCCTGCCGCTACTTGGGCATCAGCCTTCAGCCGACGCACAAGGCGTCGCCTTTCGAGAAGGGTGCGATCGAGAAGACGCTGGGTTCGGTGGCCACCTTGTTCGCCCAGTTCGTCGCGGGTTACACCGGCCGGTCGGTGGACCGCCGGGGCCGGGGCTTGGAGCACGGGCCGCTGTGGTCCCTGCCCGAACTCCAGGGTCTGCTGGACGAGTGGATCGTCATCTGGCAGAACCGCCCGCACGACGCGCTGCGGGACCCGGACTCGCCGAAGCGCGCGTTCACGCCGAACGAGAAGTACGCGATGCTGCTGGAGTCGTGCGGCTATGTTCCGGCCCCGTTCAGCGGCGAGGACTACGTCGAGTTGCTGCCGGAGCGCTGGCAGGCGATCAACTCCTATGGCATCCGGATCAACCACCGCACCTACGACGACGCCGAGCTGACCCCGTTGCGCCGCCAGCACTCCGGGGTGGCGGAGAAGAAGGGGCTGTGGGAGATCCACTACGACCCCTACGACGTCTCCCGTGTCTGGGTACGCGACCGCCGCAGCGAGCCGGTCCGGTGGATCACGGTGTTCTGGAAACACCTGCACCGCGTCGGCGTCCCGTTCGGTGAGATGGCCTGGGACCATGCCCGCGAACAGGTCCCGGGAGGGACCGAGGAACAGATCGCCGATGCCGCTGCCGACCTGCTGCGGCGGACCCATGACGGACCGGACCGCCGGAAGGGCCGTGCGGCAAAACAGTCCCGGCGCGTCGCCGCGCGGACCCGGGCCACTGTCTCCGACCGGCCGGTCCCCGATCCGCCCACCGCCGAAGCACCCCAGGACGACCCGGCGGACACCGAGTCCGCGCAGGTCATCCCGCTGGGTCTGTTCGACCCACTCGCCAACCCCTGGAGGCGTCCGTGACCATCTCCGAACCGGCGACCGGACGCACACCACTCAAGGAAGCCGATGCAGAGGCCAACCGGCAGCTGACCACCCTGGAGGGGTGGCGGAGGTTCGCCGCCGGCCCGCCAAGTCCCCCCGTCCTGCTGCCCCCGGCCGAGCTGGACGGGCTGTCTCCGGTTGAGCAGGCGCTCTATGACGAGGACCGGCTTGACCATCATGCCCGCATGCTCGTCGTTGCCACCTCGTTCGTCGAGAAGACGGTGGTCTGCGGGCGGCGGCTGGTCCTGCTCAACCGGCACGCGATCAGCGCCCGCCGCGGCCTGATGGTCTCCGGGCTGCCTGGCACCGGCAAGACCAGTGCCCTCACCCAGCTCGGGCTCGCCCACGAACTCCTCGACCGGGCCCGCCATCCGAACGTCGCCGACCGCATCCCGGTGCTCTACATCACCGTCCCGCCCGCCGCGACCGCGCGCATGATCGCGGCCGAGTTCGCGCGCTTCCTGGGTCTGCCGGTGAGGGCCAGGTCGAACATGACCGACATCATCGAAGCGGTGGTCGGCGTCTGCACGGACACCCGCACCGGGCTGGTCCTGGTCGACGAAATCCACAACGTTTCGCAGGTCACACGGGCTGGCGCCGAGGTCTCCGACACTCTGAAGTACTTCTCGGAACGCCTCCCCGCGACGTTCGCCTACGCGGGCATCAACCTCGAAACCAGCGAACTGCTGGCCGGCACCCGCGGTGCCCAGATCGCGAGCCGCTTCACCCTTGTCCCCACCCGCCCCTTCCCCTACGGCGCCGAATGGAAGGGTCTGGTCGCGACCATGGAGCAGACCCTTCTCCTGCACGACCACCCACCGGGAAGCCTGGTCAAGCTGGACCGCTACCTCCACAGACGAACCGACGGCATGATCGGAGCGCTCTCCCACGCGATCCGGGGCGCCGCGATCGACGCGATCCTCACGGGGACCGAGCGCATCACCAAGACATCACTCGATGCAATCGAACTCGACCATGCTGCCGAGACCTCCGCGTCGCCGCTCAAGAACGCGACACGTCAATGACCGACACCTTCGGCGCTTCTCTCCAACGGCTCCCCGTCCCAGTCGCGCCACGACTGGGTGAGAACACCGACTCCTACATCCGACGCCTAGCCCGCGCCAATCACCTCAAGCCCAGCTACCTGCACACCTTCCTCAGCGGGCCACCCTTCTGGTTCGGGAAGCCTCGCCTCGACCGACTCTCAGCTGTCTCCGGACGCACACCGGAAGTACTCCACCGAGCCCTTCTCGACGCGAGTTCACCCCGCTTGCGCTACAAACCGATGCCAGCCCGTTTCGAACGCAAGTACGGGGATCAGCTGCCTCAGCACGTTGACCACCAGATCCAACAGCAGGCGATGGAAGGCGCAGTCCCCCTGCGAACGCTCGCTCACCGTTATGGAGTCTCGAAGCGGCTCATCTACTACTTCCTCGACAACCCACCCCAGCCGTTCGAAGAACGACCAGTGCGCGGGCTGGCAGTGATCACTCGTTTCCAGCATCTGATCGACCCGCTGATCGCCTCCGGACTCAACACACGAGAGATTTGGTGCGAGCTCATGGACACACACAGCATGTCCATCTCCTACGCCACCTTGAACGGCTACATGTGCAAGAAGCGCAAAGAAGATCGCCGGCGCGAAGCCCGAAATGCCAGAATCACCACAACTCGGTCTCGCTAGCTGATCAATCCAAGGCACGCCTGCGGAGGGTGTGGGGTGGACGGAGGCCGAAGCCACCGCGAGACGGTCAGGCGGCGGTCAGGCGTCAGGGTCGACTTCGGGGTGCGTGAACCGCATGGGCTTGCCCAGCGACCGGGCGTAGGCGATTTCGGCTCGGGTGCTGTCTCCGATGTAGTCGCCGACTACGAGCACCTCATCAGCGAGCCGGATCTTCGCCCGGTGCAGATCGTCGAGTCGAACCTTCAGCGCCTCGGCCTCGACAGGATCGGACCAAAGTTCGTGCGGCGACTTCATGTCACAGCCCGGTTTGACGACGATCTTTCCGGTGTTGGTCTCCCGCAGATCGGCCTCGTTCATCTCGGTCATGAAGCGGGTGGAGCCACAGATCACGACGATACGCGGGATGCTCAACAGCTTCTTTGCGTCGGCGAGCTTCTCCTCGGGGGTGAGCAGTTGCGGGTCTGACACTGGTTCCTCCTGGTGGTGTGGTCCAAGGGGGCGCGCGATGTCCGGTTCAACGATGTCCCGTTGCCTCGGTCGCGACACCGGGGCTGGCCGCGTCATACTCCGGTGAGTCCGAGGCGGTGGGCCAGGTCGTCCACAGCGGCGCGGTCCTGGTCGGACAGGTTCTCGCGCACCCCCAGGGAGATGCCCACGTCGGGGTCATCGAGCTTCGGTGTCATCACGGCCGCGCCCACGAACGGGGTGGTGTCGGGCAGCCGCATCGCCAGACGCTGTGCCCAGACCAGCTCGGAGCGAATCCACGCCATGCCGGTGCGGGCGGCGTCGAAGAGGAGGATGGTGGGCCTGGTCTTGGCCTGCCGGACCTTCTGCTCGTCTTCCAGGGCGGCCAGCACCTCGCCCTCCACATCGATCAAGTGAGGACCCGGCTCTGCGCCCCAGAAGCCGCCGGCGACAGTGACCAGCGAACCGTTCGGCAGGTAGTCGCCCTGGTAGATCCCGATGTTGAGTAGGAGACGTGTGCGAGCCGACCAGGGCTGGTCTATGACTTTGGTCTGGGAGCCCAGGTCCCTGCTGCGTACCCGCTGGAGTGTCTCGGCGACCACCTCGGCCCGTGTCGCGGACTTGATGGTGAGCGGCTGGGAGTCGGGCATGAGGCGTACGAGGACCGGCGGGGTGACGTCGGCGAGGGCGGCCTGGAGTTCGTCTCGCAGGTCTTGCAGGCCGTCCAGACGGCGGGCCTTGACCTCGATGGCGAGGTTCATGTCGCGCAGCATCAGGTCCGGATCAGTGGCCCCGTTGCGCTGGCCGAAGTCGAAGGGGATCCCGGCGCGTGCGAGCTTGGCGCCGGCAACCATCTCCGCTCGCGGGATCATCAAGTCGTCGAAGGTGCGGGCCTTGCGGAAGTCCCTGCGTACACCGCCACGACGCTCGGGTTTCGCCTTCTCCAGGGTCTCGATGATGTTCTCGAAGGCCGTGACGACGACCAAGGCGGAGCTGTCCGCGGGGATGTTCCCGGTGGCCTCGGCGATCAGGTCGGCCAGCGGGTGGTCCTGCGGCGCGTTTTCCATCCAGTCTTGCAGGAAGGGGAACGACGTACTCACATCAAGTCCTTGAGGGTTGGCCGGGCGGAGGAGGTGGTCACGCCTGCGGCACGGCCAGCGTACGCGCGCGCGGGAGCCGCCTGCATCGGGTTTCTGTAGGCTCCACCGCAGCATGTTGCTGGCAGGCTCTGCTATGAAGTGGCGGCTATTGCACGTATCTCCTCCGCCCCCCAAGGGGTGCCTGCGGCGACGCATCACTTTGCCATCGAACTTAGTCGCCGCTGGCCAGAAGCTCCTCGCCGACTAAGTTCGATGGCAAAGGACATCGCCGCCCCCTTGCCAGGGAAGGTCGCATTCCGCACTCGGCCCACCTCGCCCGGCCGCTCCCGCCGGGGGTGGACACGAGTCTGCCGCCGGTGGTGCGCGCGCCGTCCGTGATCTCTGCCACGCACCGAGCGGGAGGCATGGAAGCCGGCGCCCGCTCCTCGCCATCGATGCCGCACGTGCCACGGGAGCCCGGACGTCGCCACCGACACCCCCGCCCCTTCACCTCCGACGCCCGCTCCCCGTCGTCGGCGAACCCCGCCTCGCCGCGCACGAAACCCGGCCTGCCGGCCGCAGAAACGCGTTGCAATCGGTCCGTACGCGGTTTCCGAGTGGGGGCCACAAGGGCCCACAGCGGCATCCCGGGTGCGCGACAGGTGCGTTGGAGGCGCATGGGAGGCCTGCCGGACGCGCGTCGCACACGCCCCCGCCATGGGTCCGCCGAGCCGGGGTAGACGTCGACCGACGGACGCTTCGCGACGAAGGAGGCTCGATGCCCCTCACCTTCCGCAAGAGTTTCCGCATCCTTCCCGGGGTGCGACTGAACATCAACCGGCACTCCTGGTCGATCACGACCGGAGGCGGTCGGCACGGGCCGCGTCACACGCACAGCAGTACCGGACGTCGCACGACATCGATGGATTTGCCCGGACCTTTCGGGTGGCGCCGCACCCGTCAAGCCAGGCGGCGTTGACGGCATGTCACCCGAACAGCCCTCTCAAGAGGCGCCATCTCATATGTGAGATAACCTCAGCCTCATGGGAGACGACTACCTCGTACGCATCGGCAAGCTCATCCGTGACGCCCGGCAGCACCGGGGCTGGACACAGGCACAGCTGGCCGAGGCGCTCGGAACCAGCCAGAGTGCCGTCAACCGCATCGAGCGGGGCAACCAGAACATCAGCCTTGAGATGATCGCTCGAATCGGTGAAGCCCTGGACAGTGAGATCGTCTCGCTGGGCTACGCGGGGCCGATGCATCTGCGGGTCGTGGGCGGCCGTCGGCTGTCCGGTGCGATCGACGTGAAGACCAGCAAGAACGCCTGCGTGGCCCTGCTGTGCGCCTCGCTGCTCAACCAGGGGCGCACGGTGCTGCGTCGGGTCGCCCGCATCGAGGAGGTCTACCGGCTGCTCGAGGTCCTCGGCTCCATCGGCGTACGGACCCGCTGGATCAACGGCGGCGTCGACCTGGAGATCGTGCCGCCGGCCGAGCTGGACATGGCGGCGATCGACGCCGAGGCCGCCGTGCGCACGCGCTCCATCATCATGTTCCTCGGTCCGCTGCTGCACCGGATGACCCACTTCAAGCTGCCCTACGCGGGCGGTTGCGACCTCGGCACCCGGACCATCGAGCCGCACATGATCGCCCTGCGCCGGTTCGGGCTGGACGTCGCGGCGACGGAAGGGCAGTACCACGCCGTCGTCGACCGCGCGGTCCGTCCGGACCGGCCGATCGTGCTGACCGAGCGCGGGGACACGGTCACCGAGAACGCGTTGCTGGCGGCCGCCCGGTACGACGGGGTAACCGTCATCCGTAACGCTTCTTCGAACTACATGGTCCAGGACCTGTGTTTCTTCCTGGAGGCGCTCGGCGTCCGGGTCGAGGGCATCGGCACCACGACGCTCACCGTGCACGGCGTGCCGGACATCGACGTGGACGTGGACTACTCCCCCTCGGAGGACCCGGTCGAGGCGATGAGCCTGCTGGCCGCCGCCGTCGTCACGGAGTCGGAGCTGACGGTGCGGCGGGTGCCCATCGAGTTCCTGGAGATCGAGCTGGCGGTCCTGGAGGAGATGGGCCTCGACCACGACCGCACGCCGGAGTACCCGGCCGACAACGGCCGCACCCGGCTGGTGGACCTCACGGTCCGGCCCTCGAAGCTGGAGGCGCCGATCGACAAGATCCATCCGATGCCGTTCCCCGGCCTGAACATCGACAACGTCCCGTTCTTCGCCGCCATCGCGGCCGTCGCCCAGGGCAAGACCCTCATCCACGACTGGGTGTACGACAACCGTGCCATCTACCTGACGGACCTCAACCGGCTCGGTGGACGCCTGCAACTCCTGGACCCCCACCGCGTGTTGGTGGAGGGGCCGACGCGTTGGCGCGCCGCCGAGATGATGTGCCCGCCCGCCCTGCGACCCGCGGTGGTCGTCCTGCTGGCGATGATGGCGGCGGACGGCACCTCCGTGCTGCGCAACGTGTACGTCATCAACCGCGGTTACGAGGATCTCGCCGAGCGACTGAACTCGATCGGCGCGCAGATCGAGATCTTCCGGGACATCTGAAGGTCTTCATGAACAGCGCCGCCACACCCCTCGGGCATGTTCCGCCCCGCCGTTCCTCCGTCACACCGAACCAGAAGGGTCTCCCATTGGAATGCCGGCTGATTCGAGCGGCTCAGGCGCGGGCCGGAACGGGCGCGCCGGCTTCACCCGGGCGATGGTCATGACGTACAGGAGCAGACCGGCGGTGGTGAGGAGGAAGCCGGCCCAGACAGTGGACAGGGTCCCCCAGCCGGCGTCGAGGGCGATCGCGCCGCCGATCGCGCCGAGGCAGTTGGCCAGGTTGAGGGCGGCCAGGTTGAGCGTTCCCATCAAGGTCGGGGCGTCCGGTGCGAAACTGGTCAACCGGACCTGGACGGTGGGGATGGCGAACATCATGGTCGCGCCGACGCCGAACAGGCAGGGCAGCAGAATCACCAGGTTGTCGCCGGCCACACCGATCAGGACCAGGAACGCCAGCGCACCGCCGTAGCCCCAGATCAGACCGCGGTTCTCGTAGCGGTCGGCGACACGTCCGCCGACGTGGTTGCCGACCGCCATGCCCAGGCCGAAGACGGCGAGCGCGATCGGGATGAGCGAGGCGTCCCGCAGCGCCGCGTCGGTGACGAACGGGCCGATGAACGTGTAGACGGCGAAGATGCTGGAGACGCCGAGCGCCGCGACGGTGACCATCAGCCAGACGTCCCGCCGCCTGAGGGCGCCCAGTTCGCCCGCGAGGGAGCTGCCGCGCAGGTCGTCGGTGCGCGGCAGCCAGGCCATCAGGGCGGCTCCGGCGAGCAGTCCCACGGCGACCACGGTCCCGTACATGGCGCGCCAGCCGGCGTGCTGGCCGATGAAGGTGCCGAGCGGCGACCCGGCGATGGTGGCGAGGGTGAGTCCTCCCATCACGGTGGCGAACGCCTTGCCGCCCTTGCCCGGCCCGTACACGTATGCGGCGACGACGGCCCCGGCACCGAAGAACGCTCCCTGCACGCTGCCCGCGACGAACCGGAAGACGACGAACAGCACGATGTCCGGCGCCAGGGCGGAGAGCCCGTTGCCGACCAGGAACAGCCCGATCAGGCCGATCAGCAGCGTCCGCCGGTTGACCCGGGCGGCGAGCAGCGTGATCGCCGGAGAGCCGATCATCACCCCGACCGCGTATGCGGTGATCGCGTAGGTGGCGACCGGAACGGACACGTCCAGATCGGACGCGAACAGCTGGATGATGCCGTTGCTGCCGAACTCGCCGGCGCCGATCGCGAAGGTGCCCAACGCCAGTGCGAACAACGTCAGTTTCGGGTTCCTGGTGGGCGACTTCGCGGAGGTGTGCCGCTGCTCCTCGGCAGTGCACTGGCCGTCGTATGCGTGCTGATGCATTGTCTCGTCCTCGGGGGTAAGGGTCAGTTGGACGGCGTACCAGCCCGTGCGGGACCGGGAAGCGGACGTGGCTGCTTCGTGGTGTCAGCGCGCGGCGCGCTTGACGAGGGCGGCCGTCGCCGCGGGCTGCGCGATCATCGCGACATGCGAGGTGTCGGCCTCGAAGGTGTGTGCGCCGGCCCGGTTCGCCATGAACCGCTGCGCCGCCGGAGGCAGTACCTGGTCGTCGCGGCCCACGAGGTACCAGGACGGAACGGTCTTCCAGGCCGGGGCGCCGGACGGCTCCCCGAGGGTGCGCACGTCCGCGGGCCGCTGACCGGCCCACATCAGCTCGGTGGTCGCCTTCGGCAGGTCCGCGGCGAACACGTCGTGGAAGAGCTCCTTCTTGATGTATCCGTCGACGAGGCCCTCTCCGTAGGGACGGAAGTCCAGCGCCGCCTCGCTGAGCCTGCTTCCCGGGTACTTCGTCTGCAGGCCCAGCAGCGTCTCGCCCTGATCGGGGACGAAGGCGTTGACGTAGACGAGCGCTTTGACGTTCGGATTGCCGGTCGCGGCGTTCGTGACGACGATCCCCCCGTAGGAGTGCGCGACGAGAACGAGCGGGCCCCTGAGGGTCGCGAGGATGCCGGCCAGATAGGCGGAGTCGGAGGACACGCCGCGCAGGGGGTTGGGCGGTGCCATGACGGGATATCCGTCGCGGATGAGCCGGGAGGCCACCCCGTTCCAGCCTGAGGCGTCGGCGAACGCGCCGTGCACAAGCACCACGGTCGGCTTCCGGGCGCTGCCGTTTCCGGTGTGCGCCTGCGCGGCGGGCGCGTCGAGTGCGGCACCCACTACGACCGCGGCGGATCCGGCCAACAGCCCCCGGCGAGTTGTCTTCATCGATATACACCCTTCGAAATCCGTTGTTCTCAGTGATCGCCGGTCAGCGTAAAACCGGTCACTTGACGAGCGCTGAACGGAAATCCGGCGCCCTCCCGGGCCGATTCACCATCAATTCCGTCGTTGTCAAGCACGCCGAACTAGCCTCCGGACAGAAACCGCAGCCGTTTCCCGAGAATTCGAGCAGAAGGAGAGGACTCCGCCGTGAGCTCGACTCGACCGTTCCGAAGGATCGTGACCGGCCATGATGCGTCCGACCGTGCGCAGGTCACGCAGGATGCGCCGCCGTCGCGCGTGGTGCAGATCGGCGGGCCTGGTGGCCCGACCTTCTACGAGGTGTGGAACACCCGTGAGACCCCTGCCGTCATCGACCGGCGGTCGGGCGAGCCGGCGGAGGACGATCTGGTGCTCGGACCTCCGGAGCGCGGCACTCGCATCAGGGTGATCGATTTCCCGCCGGAGGACGACCGAATTCGAACCCTGACGCAGGCCGAGGCAGCCGAGAAATTCGGGGAGATGGGCGGTGCCGACGCCACGCGATCCGCCGCAGGCGCCCCGCATCCGTTGATGCACCGCACGCAGACAATCGACTATGGAATCGTCATCGAGGGCGAACTCACATTGGTCCTCGACGAGAGTGAGACCACCGTCCGCACCGGAGACATCGTGATTCAGCGCGGAACCAATCACGCGTGGGCGAACCGGTCGAAGGCGAACTGTCGTGTCGCCTTCATCCTGATCGACGGTCAGTACACCGACGGACTGTGACGGACCATGACACGGAGAAGAATTCGCATGCGCATTCAACCCATCCCGCCCGACAAACTGGACCCGCGACTCCGCGAGGTGCACGACGGCATCGCCGGACTGGTCACCGAGGAGCAGGGCCGCGTCGTCATCCTCGACGACGACGGCGCGCTGGTCGGGCCTTTCGCGGCGATGCTGCGCTTCCCCACGTTCGGGGTACCCGCGCTGTTCCTCCAGCGGGCGGTCGCGGCCGAGGCTCGGCTCGATCCCATCGTTCGCGAGGTGGCGATCCTCACCGTCGGCAGCGCCTACGGCGCCCGCTACCTGCTGTACGCACACGAGCGAACGGCAGACGAGGTCGGCCTCCCCGCGCCGCAGATCGCGGCCCTGGCCTCGGGAGGGCGTCCCTCCGGGCTCACTGACGGGCAGGCGATCGCGCACGACGTCGCGAGGGCGTTGACCTCCGGACACACCTTGCCGAACTCGACATACGACCGAGCCACCGAGCTGTTGGGCGAGGAAGGGGTCGGTGAGCTGGTGTTCCTCATCGGCAGCTACTGCCTCATCGCGATGGTGCTGAACTGCTTCGACGTGCCCGTCCCCGGCCAGGACCGCTGAACCGCATGGACGGGGGAAGCCTCACCCCACTGCTTTTTCCTGCGCGTCGGCACGCGGCGCCGCGCTGTGGGCGCGCTGGTCCAGGGTGTACCGGCGTTGCAGCACGATGGCGATCGTCATGAGCACGGCCGGAACCAGGGTGAAGCCGTAGCGAACGGCCGCCAGGGCACCGGAGGACTGCGTGGTGTGCTCGCCCGCGGTACTGGCCACGAACCCGCCTACGGCCAGGCAGGCCGAGTACACGTACGGCCCCAATGCGCCGCCGGTCGCCTCGGCGGCGGTCCACACGCCGGTGTAACTTCCGGCACTGGCGGTACCGGCGGGCCCTGCGGCGGCGATGACGTCGGGCACCATCGACAGCGGCATCAGCTGCATCGCGGCGAACGCGACGCCCAGCATGGCCACGGCCGCGATCAGCAGGGGCAGGCCGGCCGCGGCGCCCAGGGCCAGCACCAGCGAGCCGATCACGAACGCGGCCTGGGCGACGAGCAGGCTGCGCTGCTTGCCCAGACGCCGGGCCACCAGCACCCACAGGGGCGTGGTCAGGACCGCCGGCGCCATGAACGCCGCGATGAGAACGGTCGTCAGGGAGGAGTGGCCCAGTTCGTACTCGGCGAAGTACGGCATGGCGGCCAGTACCAGGTTCATCGTGATCGCGACGGTCAGATAGGACGCGGTCAGCGCGCGGAAGTGCCGGTCGCTCAGCGCCACCAGCAGCCCGCCCCGGCGCCCGGGCTCGGCCGGGGTGCCCGGCGCGGCCCGGTTGAGGCGGGCGACGCCGGTGATGCCGACCAGCATCGCCGCAAGCATGACCGCGCCGAGCCACAGGGCCATTCTCGTGTAGTCGCCGACGCCCGGATCGTCGCCGGCGACCGCCGGCGCGGCCACGCCGGCGAGCAGGACGCTCACGGTGATCACGACATTGCGGTAGCCCATGAGGCGGGTCCGCTCGTGGTAGCCGATTCCCAGGTCGGCCGGTGTGGCCAGGTAGGAAACCTGGTAGAGCGAGTAGAGCAGGTTGCCGGCGACCAGTGCCACCGCGACCCATATCGCGGCAGTTGTCCCGTGCAGGTCCGACGGCACGGCGAACAGGGCCACGAAGGCGAGCACCACGACGCAGCCGGCCGTCATCAGTCGCCGTCGGTGGCCGGTGGCAGCCAGGCCGGCATCGGAGAGCCGGCCCACCCACGGGTGCACCACGATGTCGGCGACGTTCGGCACCAGCAGCGCGAGACCGGCCGTGTACGGCGGCACGGCCAGCACGTCGGTCAGGAAGTACAGCAGGAAGATGCCCGGCACGGTGACCCAGATGCCCATGCCGACCGAACCGGCGGCGAACGGGACGAGTGCGCGCAGGGGAAGCCGAACGTCGGTCATGAGCCGCCTCCAGGGAATCCAGCACAGGGGACTGTCGTTGCTCGCGTGCGTCCTCAGAAGGCCAGGGCCAACCGGCGTACGGCCTCCCGCAGTTCCTCCGGGGTGCGGTCGCTGTAGGCGAATCGCAGATGCCGGCGCGAAGACGGCCGCCGGGGGTCCGCCGCGAAGTACTCGCCCGGTTGGTAGAGCACACCGTGGGCGGCCGCCCGCCGGAACAGCGCCGCAGGGTCCACGGCGTCGTCGGTGAGCCGCGGCCAGAGGAACAACCCGCCCTCGGGGGCCACGATGTCGAAGGCGCCCGGGAGTTGTTCTTTCAGGGCGTCGAGCAGCGCGCCGGCGCGTTCCTGGTACAGCGCGGTGGCGCCGCGCACGATCCGGTCGAAAAGACCGGCGTCGTCGGTGAGCAGGCGTTCGATGATCGCCTGGGTCACCGAGGAGGTGTGTACGTCGAGGCGGTTGCGCAGCCGGATCACCGGCTCCACGAGGTGGTCCGGCAGCACCAGCCAGCCCACGCGCCAGCCGGGGCCGAGGGTTTTGGTGAAGGTGTTGACGTGGATCGCCCGATCCGACTGGTGGAAGACCGCGACACCCTCGTCCTGGCCGCCGAACCGCAGTTCGCGATACGGGTCGTCGACGATCGCATAGAAGCCGTACCGCTCGGCGAGCTCGATCAGCGCCTGCCGCTTCGGCGCCGAGAGACTGACCTGGGCGGGGTTGTGGAAGTCGGGCACGGTGTAGGCCGCGGCGATCCGGGCGCCGGTGGCGAGCCGCCGGGCGAGGTGTTCGACGTCGAAGCCGTCGGCCACGACCGGTACCGGCAGGGTCCGCGTCGTCGACACCTCCAGTGCCCACAAGAAGCCCGGGAACACCGGATCGTCCACCGCGACGGTGGCGCCGCGCTCGACCACGGTCAGCACCGCCAGTGCGAGGCCGTGCATGCCACCGTTCGTCACCACGATCCGGCTCGGGTCGACGCCCTCCCGTTGCGCGATCCAGTCGCACAGCGCGGCGGATCCGCGCGCCGGCGCGTACTGCAGGCTCGCGACCGCCGCGTCGGGGTCCTGCCACAGCTGCGCCGATGCCTGGCCGATCGCCTCGACCGGCAAGGCCGTGGGCGCGGGGATGCCCCCCAGCAGGCGAATCGTGCCGGGGGCAGGGGCGGCCAGGCTGGCGTCGACGAAGCCCTTCGGCGCCGAGAGCCCACGGGCCAGGGATGTCAGCCCGTTCTGTTCCCCAGGGCCTGCGGTCATGTACTGCCTCCAGGTCCTGAGAGGAATCGTTCGGCGCGGTGGGCGAACAGGTGCGCCTCGTATGCGGTGGAGTGCGTGTAGGCCCGTTCGGCGGCGGCGCGGACAGCGGCGAGGGGCGCACCGCGGGCCTGCAGCAGGCGCGCCTTCAGCAGCAGGAGCAGTCCCTCGGCGTACCGCTGGCCGTAGTCCCACATGGCCTGGTCCGCTCGGTCGAGAGCGGTTTCGGCCCGGTCCGGCGATCCGGCGGCCAGCCACATCTCGGCGATCAGTACGCAGTGGTAGGCGATGCCCCATTGCGGCGGCTGGAGCAGGTGCGCGACCAGGAGTTCCTCGGCCTCGGCCGCGGCGCCCGCCGGATCCTCGCCGGTGAGGGCGCGCGCCCAGCACCAGAACTGCCGGATGTAATGGTCGATGTGGGCGCTGAGGCGGGCGAGGCCGGCGGCGACCCAGCGCTCGCCGGCTCGCCGTGCCGTTTCCGCGTCCCCGGCCATGGAAGCGATCATGGTCGTGTAGTAGACCCAGACCGAGGCCGCGTACGGGTCCCCCGGGGTGTCCCAGGTGTCGACGAAGGCCAGCGCCGTGTCGACATCACCGTGCAGCGCGGTCATGACCGCCCGCCAGCCGGGTCCTTCCCCGGGAATGCTGCCGTCCCGCCGCAGCGGTGTCTCTTCGTCCGGGGCGGCGGTGCCGTCGACGGCGGCGACATCCTCCTTGCTGAAGGACCGGTACGCCTCGCCGATGTTGCCGATGTCCCACTGATGCAGACCCCAGGCCTGCCGGCCGTAGCGTCGGACGGCAGGAGAGGAGGACGCCTGCCCGACCTCGTGCATGCGGCGGGCCAACTGCCCGCGGTCCTTCTCGATGGCGGTGTAGGCGCCCATCAGACGGATGAAGAGGAAGTCGGCGGCCTCCGACTCCCGGCCGAGGGTGCGGGCCAGGTACTCGGCCCGCCCCAGCAGATCGAAGGTCGAGGCGTCGTACCCCGACTGTCGTCTGACGACGATGGCCAGCAGCGTGAGGGCGGAGAACTCCAGCTCCATGAGTCCTGCGGCGCGCGTGACCTGTACGGCGGAGCGCAGCTGTCGGCCGGCGGACTCGAAGGCGAGTTTGGCCGCCGCGCGGCGCCCGGCGCGGATGAGCGCCTCCGCGGTGCGATCGGGCTCGGCGAGAGGGCCGGCGGCCCACAGGTGGTAGGCGAGGCGTTCGGCGACGTCCTCGTCGTCGGCGTGGATCTGTTCGAGCGCGTCCGCGACGCGCAGATGCACTCGAGTGACCTGCTGTTTCGTCGCGGTCCCGGAGACCGACTCGCGCACCAGGTCGTGCGCGAAGCGGAGCGAGGACGGGTCCTGCGGCCCGGGTTCGAGCATCCCGAGCGTGTGCAGCGGTTCCAAGAGATGGAGACAGTCCGCGACGTCCACACGGGTGGCCCGCGACAGCAGCCTGACGTCGACGTCGCGGCCGATGAGTGCCGCCACGTGCAGCAGGTCGCGGGCGTGGGCGTCGAGCCCCGACATCCGGTCGCGGACGACGTCATGGACGGTGGAGGGGACACCGGCCGGTGCGGACGGGTCGCCGTCGCCGATCGCGCCGCCGCCGCTGAGGAGCCGGGACAGCTCACGGACGAAGAACGGATTGCCGGAGGTGCGGGCGTGGATGGCGCGGGCGACGGCGTCGCCCGGATCCTGGCCGGCCTCGTGGCGGATGAGTTCGGCCACGTCGGCCGGCGCGAGCGGGCCGAGCCGGAACCTGCGGTGACCGGGCCGTCGGCTGGCGGCGGCCAGCACGCGGGAGAGGTCCGGGCCGAGTGCGGGCGCGCGGTCGCGCAGCGCGCCGATGATCGCGCTGCCGTGGGGCAGCCGCCCCGCCAGGTGCTGGAACAGCTGCAGGGAGGTGGCGTCGGCCCATTGGAGATCGTCAAGGATCAGGAGTGTCGGCCGCCGGGCCGAGGCTTGTCCGACGAGGGCGACGACCTGTTCGAACAGCCGGAACTGGGCGTTGCCGTCGGGAACCTCTCGGCTCGCGTCGTCCCGTGCCGCGAGGAGGCTTCCCAGCCCTCCGGTGAGCCACTGTTCGCCCGCCTCGGCGGGCAGACTGCGGACGACCCGGCTCAGCGCCTGCTCCCATGGCCACATCGCCGGTGTCCCGTCGCCCTCCAGACAGGAGCCCCAGACGGTGAGTGCGCCCAGCCGGTCCGCGACGGCGGCGGCCTCTTCCAGGAGCCGGGTCTTGCCCGCGCCCGGTTCGCCTTCGACGATGCCGATCGCGGTGTCGCCGGCGAGTGCGCGCTCCACGATGCGCCGCAGTACGGCGAGTTCCTCGGTCCGGCCGAACATGGTCGTCGTCGGGGCCGGCCCGGCCTCCTCGTCCACCTCCCGCACACGCGGCACCGCCGGGGGCTGCGCGAGAACCCGCCGCTGCGCGTCCTCCAGCGCCGGCCCCGGGTCGATGCCGAGTTCCTCGGCGAACCGGTCGCGGACCTGCCGATACACCGACAGCGCCTCCGCCTGGCGTCCGGTGGCGCCGAGGACGCCGACGAGAGCGGCCAGCACGGGTTCGTTGAACGGTGCCATCGATGCGGCCAGTCGCAAAGCCGCGAGCACCCGGTCCGGCCGGCCGATCGACACGGCAAGCTCCGCCGCCGCCGTGCACGCGTCGAAGAACTCGTTGTCGAGTGCGGCGAAGACCGTCGTGGCGTTCGTCCCGTCGGCGATGCCGTCGCCCGCCGGGCCGTGCCAGAGCCCGAGCGCTCCGACGTAGTGATCGAGGGCCACCTCGTGATCGTGCCTGGTCAGCGCGGCCCTGGCGGCATCGACGAGTTCGCGGAACCCGACGATGTCCAGCGCGGCAGGGCCGACGAGGAAAGCGTAGGAATTGCCTCGACGGTGGAGGAACGAGCCGGCTTCGCGAACGGGCAGCAGAGGCTCGAACAGCCGTCGCAGTGCGCCGACGTATTTCTGGAGAATGTTCACGGCCGACGCCGGGACGTCCTCGGCCCAGATCAGGTCGACCAACTCGCTCGTGCTGATCGGCTTGCCCGCGCGGGCGAGCAGGATCGCGAGCAGATACGACTGCTGCCGAGGCCCGGGGTCCAGTTCGACGCCGTCCCGCCAGATACGCAATGGACCGAGAATCTGCAGACGCAGATGTCCGCCGGAGGAAGCCATGCCCACCCCACCCCTGTTCACGGCCCGACCACACTCGGCTGCGGCGTAGCCACCTTATGGTTGGTCCGAGGTCCGGGTCCATGCGCCGGGGCGACCGCTGGGCGGTGCTGTCGTGGCGGAACCAGGTTCGCGCCCTTCCGGCTGTCGGAAGCCGTGCTCCGTCCCGTCCTGCTGACCGATCACCAGGTCCTCGGTGGGCAGTGTCTGGCAGGCCGGCCGCCAGCCCGCCGCCAGCCCGCCGCCAACTCGTCGGCGGAGAACATCCCCCGGTCGTCGGTCTCGTAGGCGCCGGAGAGCACCCGCACCCAACACGTACCGCAAGCGCCTTCGCCGCAGGACTGGGGCAACGCGACACCGACGGCGTTGGCGGCGTCCGGGACCGACTGCCCGGGGCCGCACGGCAACGCCGGGGTGCCGTCCACCGTGTCGATCATGAACTCGGTGACACCGGCCGCCGCGGCGGCGAGGGCGATGGCGTGCGCCTTCTCCCGGCGGGTCTCCTTGCTGCGGCCGGACACGAACGCCTCGGTGTGGACGGCCTCTCGCGGAACCCCCGGTTCCGCCAGGCGGCCGATCAGGTCCTGCATCATGGGCGGCGGCCCGCACAGGTGCACACGGGTCGACAGGCCTGCGTGGGGCAGCAACTCGTCGTACCCGATCCACCCTTGTCGGTCGGTCGCGAAGACCGACACCTCCAACCCCGGCAGCCGGAACCGCAACGCCTCGATCTCCGGCCCGAACAGCACCTCGTCCTCGGTCCGGAAGCTCGCCGGCAGGACGATCCGCCCCGTGTGACCGGCGTCGGCAGCCGCGAGCAGGACGCTCATCAGCGGGGTGATGCCGACTCCCCCGGCGATGAGCAGGAGTGTGTCCGCCGTTGCTTCCTCGGAGCCCGGCTCCCAGGTGAACTCCCCGTGCGGGCCGCTCAGCCGCAAGGCCGGCCCGGACTCCCGTTCCTCGTGCAGGAACCCCGAGCCCAGCCCGTCCGGCTCGTGCTTCACGGCGATCTCGACGAAGCCGGTCTCCCCGGGACTGCTGCAGATCGAGTACGACCGTTCGATCGGCCCGATGGCGACGGGCAGCTCGACCTTCATGTACTGCCCGGCGGCGAACGAGAACGGCATCGCGTCCCCGGCCAGGGGTTCGAGGCGTATCCGCCGGACCGTAGGGGTCAGCACCTCGATGCCGGCCACGCGCAGACACCCCTCCCAGGGCCCGGCGCGTGGTCCGGAAGAATCGGTCGATCGCGTCGGACTCGGCAGGGAACTGTTCCTTCAGACGCTCACGGAACCGTTCCTTCGTGGCGGGGACGGCGAAGTCGAACCCCGGGAAGTGCAGGGCGTCGTAGTCGTCCGGCAGGGGCGAGAGCTGTGCCCTGCCGTCCGTCATGAACCCGAGGAACGGGCCGGTGCTCGCGCTCATGTAATGCAGCCCGGTACCGAACCGGTATCGCCCGGCGCGGGAGAACTCGTGCGTCATCCCGCCGAGCGTGTAGTGCTGTTCGAGGACGAGCACACGCTTCCCGCCGAACTGCGCGATCGTGCGCGCCGCCGCGAGCCCACCCATACCCGAACCGATCACCACCACATCGGCTTCCTCGTCCGACACCATCGGCAACCCCCCGGTCGTCTGTCCTCCGAGGCGCTCAGGTTGGCCGGACCGGCTTGACGTCGACTGAATGATCAGTGAAGACCGCTTGGCACCAGGTCGCGGCCTCATTCCATTCCCGTCCAGTGCGCCGCCATAGCTTTGCGCCGAGCGTGACGTTCCCCGCAAGCGCGGTGCGAAGAAGTGGTTGTCCTCCGAAGGAAAGGCTGGTCCAGGGTGAGCAGGAAACCGACGATCGTGCTCGTGCACGGAGCCTTTGCCGACAGCAGTGGCTTCAACGCCGTCACCAAGCGGCTTGTCGCCGACGGCTATTCAGTGGTCGCCGCGCCGAATCCGCTTCGAGGGCTCGCTTTCGACGCGGCCAACGTCAAAGCCCTGCTGGACAGCATCGAGGGACCGATCGTGCTGGTCGGGCACTCGTACGGCGGTGCGGTCATCTCCATGGCCGCCGAGGGAAACGCGAACGTGAAGGCACTGGTCTATCTGGCGGCGTTCGTGCCGGAGACGGGTGAGAGCGCGCAAGCGCTGGTGGAGAGGTTCCCGGGCAGTACCGTGGGCGAGTCCCTCAAGCCCGTGCCGCTGCCCGACGGACAGGTGGACCTCTACATCGACCCCAAGGTCTTCCATCCTCATTTCGCGGCCGACGTGTCGGCAGCGGAAGCCGCCCTCTACTCGATCACGCAACGCCCGGCCACCGGCGCCGCCCTTGGCGAGCCCGCCACCGGTGCACAGGCATGGCACACGATCCCGTCCTACAACCTGATCAGCGGCGCTGACAGGATCATCCCACCGGCGACGCAGGAGTTCATGGCCCAGCGCTCCGGCGCGAAGACCCAGGTGGTCGAGGGTGCTTCGCACCTGGTGTTCGTCTCCCGGCCGGGCGCGACGGTGGCCCTCATCGAGACGGCCGCACAGGAGGGGCAGGAAGGGCGGGAGGGGCAGGAGAGGTGACGCACAAAAGCGAGAAAGCCATGAGGTGGGGACTGCGGATCCATCTCTTCTGGTACGTCATCGCCAATATCGCTCAGGTGGTGCTGTGGGCGACCCTCACTCCGGACCTCTTCTTCTGGCCTCTGTGGTCGATTCTGGGCTGGGGTATCGGGCTGGCAAGCCACTTCTGGGCAATTCGCGTGAAATCCCGTTCGCTCGCCCGGCCGTGAAACAGAGGAGACTCATGTCCGAGAAAGTAGTTCCTGGCCGTCAGACCTCCGGCGCCGAAGGTGACGTGGTCGTCTTCCACATCGGACTACGGAACAACCGGCTGCGAGCGTTCTCCAGTTGGTTGCCGGCATTCATGTCCATGCCGCGCATGCTGCGCGAGCTGTCTCAGGAAAAGGGCAGCGGGCTGCTCGGCTACAAGGTGCTGTACGGCGGTCTCCGAGACTTCTACGTCGTTGAGTACTGGTCCGACAAGGAAAGCCTCCTCGCCTACGCCCACCAGCAGGACAAGGAGCACCGGCCCGCATGGTCGGCGTTCAACCGACGCGCACGCGCCGGGAAGGGGCATGTGGGCATCTGGCACGAGACGTTCATCGTCCCGGCGGGCTCCTACGAGTCGGTGTACGTCGACATGCCCGCATACGGCCTCGGCGCCTCCCAGAGCAGCGGGCGTCACCGCACTGGGCAAGTCACCGGCTGGGTAGGACAGTTGATCGAACACGGCACAACTCGAAGTCGCTCGGCCCGGACTTCTCTGCGGTGCGGGAGCCTGCGCCTCGGGCGTAGCACCACGACTGCCGATCGAAGCGAACGACCTCAGCAGCCGCTGATCCGTCCGGCCGGAAATCGGCGCCATGAGCGCATCCATGAACGGGTATCAGCTGAAGCAGCCGGGGACCCGGCCAGGCCCGGTGTCCTGTGACCCCGGCTCGCCCGCCGTCGGCCGGTGACGCGGCAGTGACGCCGGAGTGACGCGGGGTCGGCCATGATCGCGCAATGCGGACAGACAACGGCATGCGCCGATGAGCGGGCGTACGGACGCGGTCCGGACTCCCCGCGGCGCGCTGGTCGGGGTCGATCCGGCCAATCCGCTGGCCGGCCTGGTGGTGTTCCAGTACAACCCCGACGAGATGACCCGGCGACTGGTCGCCCGGACGTCGGAGGGCGACGACGGGGCCGGTGGCGCCCGCAGTGAGGCGCTGCGCCTCACCGGGGCCCCGATCGAGACGATCAGCCTGGCGATCGAGGTGGACGCCACCGACCAGTTGGCGGACGGTGATCCGGAGGCCGCGCTCCTCGGCATCCACCCCCAGCTGGCGGCGCTCGAAATGCTGCTCTACCCCAAGAGCTCGGTGGTCCTGGAGAACCTGGCGCTGACGGCGCTCGGCACCATCGAACTGATACCGACGGAGGCGCCGCTCACCCTGCTGGTCTGGGGAGTCGGGCGGGTCCTCCCGGTGCGGCTGACGTCCTTCTCGATCACCGAGCAGGCGTACGACGCCCAGCTCAACCCGATCCGGGCGCGGGCGGACCTGGAGCTGCGGGTGCTCTCCTACAGCGATCTGTCGGTCACCCATCCGGGACACCACCTCTTCCTGGCCCACCAGATCGCCAAGGAGGCCATGGCCACGCTCTCCGCCCGGTCGGCGGTGGGCCGGTCCGTGGCCGGCGGCATCGGAGGGCTGTTCCGTTGACGACCGATCCGACCGGCCGGTACTCCGCGCTGGACGTGGTGACCGCCACCGTCCCGGACGGTACCGGCGGCAGCCGCGAGGTCCGCTGTCTGAGCCGCAGGCTGCTCCCCATGCCGGGCAACGCGCCCACCCTCGCCGAGCACACGGTCGTCCCCGGGGACCGACCGGACACGATCGCCGCCGCCGCTCTGGGCGACCCCACCCAGTTCTGGCGGATCTGCGACGCCCATCCGGTGATCCATCCGGACGAGCTCACCGCCGCCGACCGGGTCGGGACGCGGATCCGCATCCCGTTCCCCCTGCCGTGACCGCGACCCTGCCGCCGTACCGGCCCATGGAAGGGAGGAGAGCATGGCGATGCTGAGCACCTACCTCACCGTGCTCCTCGGCTCCACGGTGCCCGTACCCGCGCCGCCGCGGCTGGTGGAGAACCTCCAGCAGGTGCAGGTCACCATGTCCGACAGCGCCAGATCCGGATTCCAGCTGGTCGTCGCCGCCGGACGCGGTGGGTCGGCGGGTGCGTTCGACCAGCCGTTGCTCGCCGAGCGGTATCTGCGGCCCTTCGACCGCGTGGTGCTCGTCCTGACGCTGCGCGGCACGCCCACGGTGCTGATGGACGGGGTCATCACCCACCGGGAGCTCACCCCGGGCTCGGCCTCCGGTCCCGCCGCCCTCACCGTCACGGGGGAGGATCTCGGCGTACTGATGGACCTGGAGGAGCGGACCGCGGAGTATCCGGCGCAGGGCGAGGCCGCCATAGCCACCCGGCTGATCCTGGGCTACGCACGCTACGGGCTGGTGCCCAAAGTGGTCCCGCCGCCGGTGACCGACCTGCCGCTGCCGATCGAGCACATCCCGGTTCAGCGGGGCACGGACCTCGCCCAACTCACCGCGATGGCCAGGCGCTTCGGCTATGTCTTCCACATCACCCCGGGCCCGCTGCCGCTCACCAGCACCGCCTACTGGGGCCCTCCGACCCGGGTCGGCAGACCGGCGCCGGCGCTCTCGGTCGACTTCGGGCCGCAGACCAATGTCGAGGAGCTCGCCTTCAGGTCCGACGCCCTGGCCGCCACCCAGGTCCACGGCCGGGTCCAGGACCGGCTCACCGACACGGTGATTCCGGTCCGCAGTGTCGGCAGCGTCCGGCCGCCCCTCGCGGCGGAGCCCGACTGGCTGGTCAACCGGCATGTGCGCACCACCCTGCTGGACGGGAGCGGCCTGACCGCCGCCCAGGCGTTCGGCAGGGCCCAGGGCATGGCCGAGGAGTCCAACGACGGCTCGCTCACGGCCACCGGCCGACTCGACACCGAACGCTACGGCGGACTGCTCCCGGCCAGGGGACTGGTGGGTGTTCGCGGGGCGGGCTGGTCGCACGACGGCCTGTACTACGTCAAGCAGGTCACCCACTCGATCACCCGGGGGCGGCACACCCAGGAGTTCACGCTGACCCGGGAAGGCATCGGCTCCACCACCTTGGTGGTGCGGCCGTGAAGCACCAGGAGCGAGTGAACGGGTCCGGACCGGCCGGACAGGGCGAGCGGGGAGCATCATGAATCAGCACTTCGGCAAGTACCGGGGCAAGGTCAGCAACAACGTCGACCCGATGTTGCGGGGCCGCGTCCAGGTCAGCTGCCCCGACGTGCTCGGCGACGTGACAGCCCTGTGGGCGATGCCGAGCGTGCCGTACGCCGGGCCGGGCGTCGGTCTGCTCGCCGTCCCCCCGATCGGGGCCGATGTCTGGGTCGAGTTCGAGGGCGGCAACGCGGCTCTGCCGATCTGGAGCGGCTGCTTCTGGGGCAGCGGCCAGGCACCCGGCGCCGGCCCCATGACCAAGGTGTTCAAGACCGACGGACTGAACCTCACGGTCGACGACCTGCCGGGATC
Source organism: Streptomyces sp. NPDC001027 (assembly GCF_040299045.1). NCBI lineage: Bacteria > Bacillati > Actinomycetota > Actinomycetes > Kitasatosporales > Streptomycetaceae > Streptomyces > Streptomyces sp. NPDC001027. The sequence continues at coordinate 93,169 of NZ_JBEPBI010000002.1, read as the reverse complement.
GGGCGGTGTGACCCTGGAGGTCGGACCACCCGTGGTCGCCACGCCGCTGACCGTCTCCCTGACGGCCGCCGGAATCGAGCTGTCCAACGGAGCCGCGAGCATCAAGCTGACCGCGGCCTCCGTGTCGGTCAACGACGGTGCCCTGGAAGTGATCTGATGCCAGGTCAGCTCATGCATCTCGGCGCGACGGTCATCTGCGCGCACTCCGGCCCGGCGCAGCCCACCCAAACCGAGCCCCGGGTGCTGATCAGCGGCATGCCGGCGGTGACCGCGACGGCGCCGTACACGGTCGCGGGCTGCACCCTGCTGCAACCCCCGGGCCCCTGCGTCACCGCCCAGTGGGTGTCCACCGCGACCCGGGTGCGGATCGGCGGGCTCCCGGCCCTGCTGTCCGACGGAAGGGCCCAGTGCACACCCACGGGCACCCCGCTGAGCGTGCTGGCCACCCAGACCAGGGTGAAGGGGATCTGACATGAACATCGGCTTCCCCTTCCGGATCGGCCCCGGCGGCAGGACCGCCCTGGTGGACGAGGACCAGTACGTCCGGGACCTGATCGAACAGGTGCTGTTCACCGCCCCCGGCGAACGGGTCAACCGCCCCACCTTCGGCAGCGGCCTCCACCGACTGGTCTTCGAACCCACCGGCGGCGAACTGGCGACCGCGACCCGGCTCATGGCGCACGGTGCGCTCCAGCAGTGGCTGGGCGACCTCGTCGACGTACAGGCCGTGGACATCACCGCGGACGAGGCCACCCTCCGGGTGACGGTGCGGTACCGGACCCGCGCCACGGACCGGCCCACCACCGCTGTGTTCACCCGGAGGCTGCCCCAGTGACGCAACCCGTCGTCCCCCGCGCCGACACTGATCCCCGCCCGCCGAGTCCCCTGCCGACCGCACCCGTCTCCGTCCCGCCGGCCGACTACCTCCAGCGGGACTACGCGGGGCTGCGCCGACTGCTGCTCGACCGGCTGTCGCTGCTGCTGCCCGGCTGGACCGACCCCGGGCCCGCCGACCCGGCGGTCACCCTGGTCGAGCTTTTCGCTTACCTCGGCGACCAACTCGCCTACGCACAGGACGCCGTGGCCACCGAGGCCTACCTCGGCACCGCCCGGCGCCGGACCTCGGTCCGCCGCCACGCCCGGCTGCTCGACTACCCGATGCACGAAGGCGCGGCAGCCAGGACCTGGCTGGCGGTCCAGGTCGACGAAGCCGTGGCCGGGCCGGGACTGGACAGCGGCGCCGAGGTCGCCACCGAGGACGGCGGCGTGGTCTTCCACACCCTGCACCCGGTCGAACTCCGGGCCGCCCGCAACACCATCGAGATCTACACCGCGGGCGAGGAACGCAGCGTCCTGCCTGCCGGAGCCACCGCCGCGACCCTGGTCGGCAGCAGTGCGACGCTCCAACTGCGCGCCGGGGACGTGCTGCTGTTCGAAGAGGTGCTCGGCAGCAGCGGCGACCCGGCCGGCGCCGACCCGGCTCACCGCTGGGCCGTACGTCTCAACGCCGACCCGCTGCCCAAGCAGGACTCCGGCGCCGATCTGCTGCGGGTGAGCTGGTACCAGGAGGACGCGCCGCCCTTCCCCCTGCGACTGTGGCGGTTCCCCGGCGAGGGCGGCACCACGGTCGGGGCCACCGTGGTCCGCGGCAATGTCGTACTGGCCGAGCACGGCGCCCTGGTCGGCCCCGAATCGCCGGCCCCCGCCGAAGTGCCGACCCGGGGCCGGTACCGCCCCCGGCTGATCCACACCGGGCTGACCCACGCCGTGCCCTACGACCACCGGCAGGCCACGGCACGGCCCGCTGCGGACGCGCTCACGATCCGCCCCGCCGAGGCGGCGCCCGCGATAGTCGGACTGGACGACGGCGCCACCTCCTGGACCGTGGTGCCCGATCTGCTCTCCGGCAGCCGCTTCGCACCGGAGTGCACCGTGGAGACCGACGACGACGGCCGGGCCTGCCTGCGCTTCGGCGACGGTGTGCACGGCCGCGCCCCCACACCCGGGACCACGTTCACGGCGGTCTACCGGATCGGCGGGGGCCGGGCGGGCAACGTCGGCCGCGACGCCCTCACCCGGCCGGCGCAACCCCTCCCCGGCATCACGGTCCGCAACCCGATGCCCGCCCGGGGCGGAGCCGACCCGGAGTCGGTGGAACAGGTGCGGCAGTGGGCGCCGCAGGCGTTCCGGGTCCAGCAGCGGGCGGTCACCGACGACGACTACGCGGAGGTCGCCGGACGGCATCCGCAGGTCCGGCAGGCGGACGCGACCCGGCGCTGGACCGGCTCCTGGTACACCGAGACCGTCACCGTCGAACGAACCGGCGGCCTCATCCCCGACCAGCACTTCCGCCGACAGGTCGGCAGCCATCTGGAGCGCTACCGGATGGCCGGGGAGGACGTCCGGGTGGCCGCTGCCGTCCCGGTGGCGCTGGACATCGTGATCACCGTGCAGGTCGCCCCCGGCCACCCTCGCGGCGAGGTCAAACGGGCCCTGCAGGACGTCTTCACCGCCGGACAGCGATCCGACGGCACACCCGGCTTCTTCCACCCCGACCGCTTCGACCTCGGCGCGCCGGTCCACCTCAGCCAGGTGGTGGAGGCAGCCATGGGCGCGCACGGGGTGCTGTGGGTCGACACCGACGACACACCGCCCAAACCCAACCGCTTCGGGCGCTGGGGCCGCCCGCCCGCCGGGGAGATCAGACAGGGGCGGATCCCGATCGGGCGGCACGAGGTGGCACGCTGCCTCAGCGACCCGAGCCTGCCGGAGCACGGCCTGATCGACTTCGTCATGGAGGGCGGCTCATGAGCACCCCCGCGCCGGGCGGCGGGGTGCCCAACCCGCCGGGGCGCCCGGCCCTCTCGTACCGGATCACCACCCACGCCGACACCCTCGCACGGAGCCTGGCCGAGCTGTCGCAGCGGTTGCCCGGACTCATCACGCACAGCACCGACGACCCCGCCGTCGCCCTGCTGGACGCCTGGGCCTCGGTCGCCGACATCGTCGCCTTCTACCAGGAGCGGATCGCCAACGAAGGCTATCTGCGCACCGCCGCCGAACGCAGATCGGTCCTGGAACTCGCCCGCTCGATCGGCTACGAGCTGCGACCCGGGGCGGCGTCCACGGCCTATCTCGCCTTCACCGTGGAGGACGCCCCGGGGGCGCCGGGTCACGCCGTCGTACCCGCGGGCACACCGGTGCAGAGCATCCCCGGCCAGGGAGAACTGCCGCAGACCTTCGAGACCGGGGCGGAACTCCGGGCCGTCGCCGAGCACAACGCGATCCGCCTGCCGCTGCGCGGCCCGCAGTGGGTCGGCAGTGGCGCCACCCTGGTCCACCTGGCCGGAACCACCACCGGACTGCGCCCCGGCGACGCTCTGCTGATCCGCTCCGCCGTACAGCCGGACGCCTGGGAGTTCCGCATCCTGCACACCGTCGAGCCGCTGCCCACCGACTCGACCGGACGCCCGCCGACCACCGTGGTCAGCTGGGATCACGGCCTCGACCTCGCCTCCTCGGAGCTCATCGAGGTGCACGCACTACGGCTGCGGGCTTCGGTCTTCGGTCACAACGCCCCGGACTGGCGGACCATGCCCGTCCAGGTCCGGGAGAGCTACCTCGCGGCAGCCGGCCAAGGGGGTACGGCCGCGTTCGGCCAGGCCCATTTCGACGAGGCCCAGTCCGCCCCTGCCACACAGTGGCCCGGCTTCGCTCTCACCGACCCGCCCGAAGGGGAAGACCCGGTGATCGAACTCGATGCCGCTCATCCCACGTTGCTCCCGGGCTCCTGGCTGGTGCTCCGGGCACCCGGAGTGAAGGAGCGGCTGTACGAGGTCGTCAAGGCCGAGCAGTCCGCCGCAGCGGACTTCACCCTGACCTCCACCACCACCCGGCTGGAACTGCGCGGCATCGGGAACGGAAACGGGGACGGGACCGGGGACGGGGACGGGACCGGGGGCGTGTCACAGTTCGACCGCCGCGCCACCGTGGTCCACGCCCAGTCCGAGCGACTGGAGCTCGCCGACCAACCCCTTACGGCCCCGGTGACCGGAAACACCCTTCGACTCGAACGGCCCGTGACACTGAGCCCCGGGGCGCCTCTCGTGGTGACCGGCACCACCGACCAGGGTGTCCGGTCCACCGCGGTCCACCTGATCGACGCCGTGACGGATGCCGGCACCTCGATCGTCCTCGACCGGCCCCTGGAGCATCCACTCGACCGGGCCTCGGTACTGCTGCTCGGCAACGTCGTCGCCGCGACCGCCGGGCAGAGCACCGAAGAGGTCCTCGGCAGCGGCGACGGCAGGGCCACCCACCAGCGGTTCGCCCTGCTGCACAAGGACCTCACCCATGTCCCCGCGCCGACCGCGAGCGGGGTGATCGACACCCTGGCCGTCCAGGTCGACGGCGTCACCTGGAACGAGGCTTCCTCACTGTTCCCCCTGGGCCCGCACGACCGGTCCTACGTGGTGCGGATCCAGGACGACGCCACCGCGACCGTGGTCTTCGGCGACGGGGAACGCGGCGCCCGGCTGCCGTCCGGGCAGGAGAACGTCCGCGCCGCCTACCGCACCGGTATCGGCCCCCAGGGCAACGTCGGGGCCGGCTCCCTCTCCCTGCTCGTGAAACGGCCACTCGGCATCCGGGCCGTCGACAACCCCCTGGCGGCGACCGGCGGTACGGCCCCCGAGCGGCCGGACGACGTACGAACCCGGGCGCCGCTGACCGTCCGCACCTTCGACCGGGTCGTCTCCCTGGCCGACCACGAGGCCTTCGCCCGGAACTTCATCGGCATCGCCAAGGCCAGGGCGACCGTACTGCGCCCGGCTCCGACCCCCTTCCTCCACCTCACCGTGGCGGCCTCCGACGGCGCCGTCTCCCATGACACCCTGACGGCCCTGAGGGCCGCCCTGGAGACCGACGGCCTCCCCGGCCGCCGACTCGGCCTGGACAGCTACCGAGAGCTGCCCTTCACCCTGGGCGTCGCTGTCCTGCCCGCCGCGGACCGTGCACCGGACACCGTGTCCGGCGCGGTCGAGCACGCCCTGGCACGGCTGTTCTCCTTCGGGCGACGCGACTTCGCCCAGCCCGTGACCGCCGCCGAAGCGATCGCCGCCGCCCAGCGGGTCCCCGGGGTGGTGGCCGCCAACCTGACCGCCCTGCACTTGGTGGGTAAGCCGGCCGCGGTGGCATCCCTGCTGCTCGCCCGCGGGGCCCACCTCGACGCCGCGGGCACGGCCGTCCCCGCCGAACTGCTGGTCCTGAAGGAGCTCTCCGTGGAGGCGATGACGTCATGAGCGAGGACCGGCCCGTGTACGACCTGCTGCCCGCCGTGCACCGCAACCGTGACGCCGAACTCGGCCACCCGCTGCGCGCACTGCTCGAACCGGTCGAGGACGAACTGCGCAGGCTCCGGGAGGACATCGACGGCCTCTACGACAACTGGTTCGTGGAGACCTGCGCCGAATGGGTGCTGCCCTACCTCGGCGACCTGCTCGGCGTCGAACCCCTGGCCGCGTCACCGCACGGAGCGGCGCCCAGACGGGCCTTCATCGCCAACACCCTCCGCCACCGGCGGCGCAAGGGCACTCCCGCCACCCTGGAACAGCTGGCCCAGGACATCACCGGGCTGCCCGCCAAGGTCGTGGAGTACTTCCAACTGCTCGGCGCCACCCAGCACGTCAACCATCCGCGCCCCGGCAATCTGCGCACCCCCGACCTCCGGGACACCGGGCGGCTCGGGCTGCTCGGCACCCCCTTCGACCAGGCGGCCCGCACCGCCGACATCCGCCATGTCGACCGCGGGCGCGGCCGGTACAACCTCGGCGCGGTCGGGCTCCATCTGTGGCGGCTCAGCTCCCACCCGTACACCGACGTCGACGCCCGAGCCGTGGACGCCGCCGCAGGCCGCTGGACCTTCGACCCGGCGGGCCGCGACCTGCCGCTGTTCACCCGGCCGCGTGGCGGCCCCACCCAGGAGCTGGAGATTCCGGCGCCGCTGCGTCGCCTGACGCTCCATCAGCACATGGAGCAGCTCCTCTCCGGACCCGACCCGGTGTTCCGGATCCGCCTGCCCGAACCCCACCGGCTGATCGCCGCCGACCTCAGCGAATGGACCCGGCCGCCCGTGACCGCCGACGGCGCGCCATGGGTCGCCGTCGACCCGCTGCTGGGCAGGTTCACCCTGCCGCCCGGGATGGAACCGGACCGGGTGCGGGTCGACTTCCACCAGGGGAGCCCCGGCGACATCGGGGCCGGTCCCCACGACCGGCGGGCGACCCTCGCCACCGCGCTCTCGGCTGCCGGAACGCCCTGGCCGGACACCGTCGACTGGCAGATCGGAGTGAGCCGCAACCACGCCCAGGACCCGTCCGGGCCCTCCGACGGGCGGGTGGTCGCCACCCTCGGCGAGGCCGTGCGGGCCTGGAACACCCGGCCGGATCAGGCGCCGGGACAGACCGGGGTCATCGTGGTGATGGACAGCGCCACCTACCGTGAGGAACTCACGGGCGAGCAGCGGATCGAGATCCCCCCGGGCAACCGGCTGCTGCTGGTCGCCGCCCACTGGCCGTCCGGCCTCACCCCTCGGCCACCGGACACACCCGCCTCCGCCCCGGGCCCCTTCGCCGCCGCCGGACCCCGGCCGCACCTGGTCGGCTCGCTGGAGGTGGTCGCCCCCGGCGGACGGGCCGCCCGCCCGGGCGAACTGGTCCTGGACGGTCTCTCGATCGAGGGACAGCTCACCGCCGCGCCCGGTGACCTGGACAGCCTGGTGGTGTCCGACTGCACCTTCACCGATCAACTGCTGGCCGCCGACAACCCCCGTCTGACCGTACGACTGATCCGTACCGTCTGCGCCCGGGTATGGCTGGACGGCACAGTGCCCGGCCTCCGCCTGTCGGACAGCATCCTGTACCGAGGCAAGGCGGTCATCGCTGCCGCCGCAGACGTCGAGATCGAGGCCTGCACGATCCTCGGCATCACGTGGGCCCGCACCCTGACGGCCGACAACAGCATCCTGCACGGCGACATCAGGGTCCGCGAGCCCGAGCAGAGCTATCTGCGGTACAGCTACGCCCCGCTCGACTCCACCGTCTCCCGGCGCTACCGCTGCCACCCCGCCGACCTGGAGGCCGCCGCCCGGGTGGCCCCGAGCTTCATCTCCGATCGGCAGGGAGTCCTCGGCTTCTACCGACTGGCCGCGGACTGCCCGGGCGAAATCGCCACAGGCGCGGAGGACGGCGGCGAACTGGGCGCCTTCCACTTCCTGCACCAACCGTGGCGGATGGCCGACCTCACCGCGCAGCTCGACCACTATCTCCGCTTCGGTCTGGAAGCGGGTGTCTTCTTTGCCGACTGAGCCGACTGACGCTCTTACGGAAGGACAGCAATGAAGGGCGACTTCACCCGACGGACGTTCCGCCCCGGGAACCACTACCGCGGCGTGCTGATGCAGCAGGGCCGGGTGCAGCTCGACGCCGACTGGAACGAGCAGCTGGACATCCAGCTCCACCACGACGAGACCACCGCGCGGGACGCCATCGGCGCCCATGGCGGACCGCAGGGCGAAGCCGGATTCGCGATCACCGACCCCAAGGGCGGCGAACCCCACGACTGTCTTCCGACAGACCTGTTGCTGACTCCGGGCCGCTACTACGTCGACGGCATCCTCTGCGAGAACGACGAACCGGTGGGGTTGGCGCAGCAGCCCGACCCGCCGGAGCTGGAGCTACCAGGGGCCGACGGCCGGTACGTCGCCTATCTGGATGTCTGGCGGGAGCACCTCACCGCCCTGGAGCGGCCGGAACTGCGCGAGGTCGCCCTCGGCGGCCCGGACACGGGCACCAGAAGCCGTACGGTGTGGCAAGTCCGCATGGAGAAGTCGGCCGACCCCGAGGCCACCCCCGACAAGGTCGCCCCACCCTGGAAACCGCGCTTCAGCGGACCCCGAGGGCAGCTCCGCGCGCGGGCGCAGCCGCCGGAGGCCGGCCCCACGCCGAGCGTCGTGCCGCCGCACGCGGGCTACCGCCGGGTGGAGAACCAGCTGTACCGGGTGGAGATCCACGAGGGCAGTGAAGGCAGCCCGTCCTTTGTGTGGTCCCGGGACAACGGCACGGTCACCGCACGGGTGGTCGACGTCTCCGACGAAGAGATCATTGTCGATTCCCCCGGCCGGGACGAGGCGCTCGGCTTCTCCAGGGGCCAGTGGGTGGAAGTGAACGACCAGGCCCGCATCCGCCGTGGCGTGCCCGGCGTCCTGGCCCGATTGGGCGAGGTGTCCGGTACCGAGCTGAACGTCGCTCAGTGGGCGGGCCCTCGGCCCCGGTTCGGCTCCGCTGCCGTGGTACGCCGCTGGGACTCCCCGGGGGCGGTGCCGATCACCGGCGACTGGATCGAGCTGGAGGACGGCGTACAGGTCCAGTTCGAGCCAGATCCGGACGCCTTCCACCGCACCGGCGACTACTGGCTCATCCCGGCCAGGACCGCCGCTCTCTCCCTGACCGACCTCGATTCCGACCTCCCCGGAAACGTCGAATGGCCGCGCGAGAAGGGGGGCGCCCCGATTTTCCAGCGGCCGGACGGCATCGAGCACCACACCGCCGCCATCGCCCTGCTCGACCGAGTCAACGGTCTGTGGACCCGGGTGTACGACTGCCGTGCGCTGTTCGCTCCGCTCGCCGAGGCGAGACCTGACCCCACGTCGGTGCGGGCACCGGGCCTCCACGTGACGTACGTCCGCCAGCTCGGCAAGGACCTGGGCAATGACACCGACGTCACCGTGAACGACTTCCTCAACGGTGGCATCGTCGTGGGCCTCGACGGAGACCCGGCCCCCCTGGCCCTCAACGGCCAGTCCGTGCTCACCGTCACCCTCGACCTGCCCTACCCGCTCTCGCCGGCCGAGCGAGAGATCTGGCGGCTGCGACCCGGCCAAGTCCTGGGCACCCAACCTCTCGGCCTCACCGGCTCCTTGACCATGTCCGGTAGCGAATTGCGGTGGCAGCCCGACCGTGTTCTCGAACTGCTGCCCACGGTGACGCTCCTGCTCGACAACAAGCCGCCGGGCCGCCGCCTCCGCTGCCGCCTCACCCTCAACGGCCGCGCCCTCACCGCTGCGGGCCACCCCGACCGCCTTCTCAACGGCCTCGCCCGCACCCGCCCCCGCCCCGACGGCACCGTCGAAGTGCGCCTCCCCACCGTCGACGACGTCCGCGGCGCCGACTTCACCTTCTGGTTCTGGATCAACATCCCCAGTCTCGAGGGCGCCTTTGACGTCTCGAGATTCGACAAGAACTTTTTCAGCTAAGGAGAGTCATGTCCCTCGACAAGAACCTGATGAACAAGAACTCCGGCGACCCGATCAAGTCCGCCGACTGGAACGCCCTCGCCTCCGAGACGGCCCGCCTCGACGAAGCCAAGCTCAACAGAGGGCTGATCGGTGTCCAGACGCTGCGGGCGGGCTGGGAGAACCAAACGACGTCCATGGACTGGAAGCCGGTGATCAATCAGACTGTCCGCTTCGAGACCGGCACATCGCTCCTGTTGGTCGGGCATGGCCACGGGCTCTCGGACACCTCAGGTGTTGCTCTGGACGTGGCCATCAGGGTCAACGGGACCGTCCTCGGGCAGGAAGGCAGCGGCAACCTTGCTTGGGGCATGGGGCTTCTTCACCCCTTCTTCGGCAACAACACGTCGATCTTCACCCAGATCGTGGCAATCGCGCAAAGCCCGGTAAAGAGCGGAGACAGCTTGTTCGAGCTTGTCATGCGATGCCGGAGGTCGGAAGGGGTGAACGGCGGCTCGGTGAAGTTCAGCGGCCCCACCCTCTGGCTGATCCGACTCGGCGCGGGCTGACCGAAAGAGGCTTGCCATGTCCATCCGCAGATCACAGGCTCTGCAGCGCGTACCCAATCCGCCCTCGGCGCCGAACCGCCCCGAGGAATCACGCTCCCCCGGACCGCCCCCCGCGGCCACGGGGCTCCGGCACTCCTTCGCGAACACGGACGTCGCCCCCAGCACACAGGTCCAGAGAGTGCTGAACGCCCCGGGACGCCCGTTGGACGAGCCACTGCGCCAGGAGATGGAGGCCCGCCTCGGCGCGGACTTCTCCACCGTACGGATCCACTCCGACCCAGCCGCCGAACGCTCCGCAACGGCCGTCGACGCCGGCGCCTACACCTCCGGCGAACACATCGTCGGCGGCCCAGGCGCTCTGGACCGGCGCACCATCGCCCATGAACTCACCCATGTACTCCAGCAGCGCAGCGGCCCCGTGGCGGGCAACGACCACGGCGGCGGTCTGCGGGTGAGCGACCCCTCCGACCGGTTCGAACGCGAGGCGGACGCCAACGCCCAGCGTGTCATGGACGGCCCAGCTGCGGCCGAACCGCAATCGAGGCCGGCCTCGCACGAACCCGCGAGCGGGCCCGGCCCAGGCACGTCAGCGAGGCCGTCCGTGCAGCGCGCGGTGATCCAGCGGTGGACGGACGGCACCATGCAGGGCGACCCCCCGAAGGTCACCGAGGACGGCGGGCGGGCTCACATCGTGGAGGTCGACAACCTGCGCGGCAGGACTCTCAATACGGCTCACAACCCGCCGTCGGTGGAGCCGATCGGATGGGCGAACCTGCGGGCCGCGGGTCTGGCGCTTGGTGGCGATAAGCCCAAGGGCGCGCCCTACCACGCCGTGCGAATGCACCTGTGGAACGGACGGCTGGGCGGCCCGGGCAAAGAGACGTGGAACCTGGCACCCGGACCGGCGCAGGTCAACAGCTTGATGTCCAAGCAGGCGGAGGATCCCGTCAAGAACCTGGTGGACTCCGGCCACCGCGTGTGGCTCAGGACCGAGGTGAATTACGGACTCTCACCTGCGAACGACGCGGTTTACTCGTCGACCGTCCCCAACCACATCAGCATGGTCTGGAAGGTCCAGGGAAATCCCAGCCTGGACGATTCTTGGCAGAGTCCGATTCTGGTGCCCGGTGAGCCGCTCCAGGGAACGGCGAAAATCCCCTACCAGAATTGGACGGGCACGGCCGCAGACCTGGTGACCGACCTGATGACGAAGGACGACCAGACCAGGGCCCAGGTGATCTCCCTCGTCCCGACCAGAGACCTGAAAGTGGCGATTCTGCAAGGCTACCCCGACGTCTACCGGGACATCTCGTCGGCCACCCAGGCGGACCTCCTCGGCTGGCTGTACGACGCGAACACTCAGGTCGCCGACGTCGGCACCTTCCTGACCTCGGTGGCACTGGCCACCCACGAACTGGTCGAGCACGCCCTTGAGCCGTTGTCTCAAGCCGGGCGGACCCAACTGGTCGACGCCCTGTTCACGCTGAGCGCGCCGACCGACAAAGCGCAGAGAGAAATGGTGTTCAAACACCGGAACTTGATCAAAATAGTCGGAAATCCGCTCACGAATCTCGCAAAGAGGGACTACACGATCTTCGAGAAGTACAGTAAAGAATCAAGAATGGGCCTGATGGAAGAGATGCACACCGCCAACGAACTGGCTGACTTCCCCCTCATCAAGAACCCCTCCAAGAAGCGAAAACGCCTGAGCGAGCTCGACAACTGGGCCACCGAACACAACAATTCGAAGAGGATCGCGGACAATGCCAGAGCGAGGCTCGCCTTTATGACGACCAAGACGAACGTCCCCTCCACTGTTCTCGAGGAATACGAGGACTGGACCGAGACCATGGAGAAGGTCGAGGAGCGTAAAAGCAAGCCCACCCATTCGCGCGCGGTGAAGAGGGGAACCTTGCGGCGGTGACTGCGAGAGGGGTGATCGGGGTCACCGGGCGAGGCGCGGTGTTGAGCCCGTCCCACTGGGCATGTCGCGCAGAGCTGCCAGTATCGCCGGGACGAGAACGTCGTGGTCGCCGGCGAGGAGGGCGGCCACGGCGTCAGGGGTGAGGTCGACGGTGAGGGTGTCGATGTGGAGGGTCATGTCGTCGTCCATCCGGTCACCTCGGTGGTGGTGAGGGGTCGTTCGAGCTTGGCGTACTCGGTGCGGGCGGCGGACAGCAGATGGTGCATGCGGACGGGTTCGCCGGAGTCCGCGGCGAGGTAGGCCGCAGAGAGGGCGATGCTGCTGATCGTGCCGCCGGAGACGGAGAGTTGGGCCAGGGCAGCGGGGTCCAAGCCGTCGGTGGGGGTCTTCGGGGGGAAGGCTCTGCGCCAGATCTCGGCCCGGGAAGAGGCGTCCGGGAAGGGGAAGTGGACGGCGAAACGCAGCCGCCGCAGGAAGGCCGGGTCGAGGTTGTCCTTGAGGTTGGTGGTGAGGACGGCCAGCCCCCGGTAGGCCTCGATCCGCTGGAGCAGATAGCCGACCTCGATGTTGGCGTGCCGGTCGTGGCTGTCCTTGACCTCGCTCCGCTTGCCGAACAACGCGTCGGCCTCGTCGAAGAGCAGCACCGCGCCGCCCGCCTCGGCGGCGTCGAAGACCCCGCGCAGGTTCTTCTCGGTCTCGCCGATGTACTTGCTCACCACCTGGCTCAGGTCCACCCGGTACAGGTCGAGACGCAGCTCCCCGGCGATCACCTCCGCCGCCAGGGTCTTCCCGGTGCCGCTGGGCCCCGAGAACAGCGCCGCGGTGCCGAGCCCACGCCCCGTACGGGCGGCGAAGCCCCAGTCCTCCAGGACGGTGACCCGGTGCCGTACATGAGCGGTCAGCTCACGCAGGACACGAAGCTGGTGGTCGGACAGGACCAGGTCGGCCCAGCGGGCGCGGGGCTCGATCTGCTGGGCGAGGCCGTCCAGCGAGGGGCGGGCCAGCCGCCGGCACGCCTCCCACAGCGCGGTGCCGGCCTCGGGCGCGGCCCGTGCCTCCGCCGCCGCGGCGTCGACCGCTTCCAGACCCAGGTCGAACTGCCCCGCCACGCGGTCGATCCAGGCCGAGAGGCCCGCCGCGGCCGGGCCGAGGGCCTCGCGCCAGACAGTCCGTGCGTCGTCCGCCCGGGCCGGGCCCACCTCCACGCGGAGACCCGAGCCCGCGATCGGCTCGCGTGAGATCACGACCGTGGGGGCATCGAGGCGGTCGGCGAGGTCGAGGGCGAGGCGGGAGCAGTCCGGGACCGTGTCGTCGACCTCGATGATCCAGGCGGCCCCGTCCAGTACGGTCTCCCGCTCGCACAGCCGCGCCAACAGGTCCCGTTCGTCCGGGGCCTGAGGGAGGGCGGCAGCCCGTAGGCAGACGGGCGAGGCGGAGACCTCCGTACAGGCCCCGACTGCGGCCGACCTGAGGTCGGAGACCGGCCGACCGTACAGCAGGACCGGGCCGGACTCGGGCCGGGACGACCAGTGGGCCGCGACCCGCTCGCCCGCCTCCCTCAGCGGCGCGGGGAGCGGCTTCGGCTCCGGAAGTTCCACGGTGAGCGGTTGGATCCTGGGGTCGAGGTAGCCGATCCCGGTCAGGGCGTGCAGTACGCGCTCGTCGATGCGCAGGGCGCTGCTCGTCGGCGTCTCCGGGTGGGTGAGTTCGACCAGATGCCGGCGTCGCAGCGGCCCCGCCGGGGTGAGCGCGGTCCAGTGCGTGTCGGGCAGCTTCGCCAGGCCCAGGCCGAAGGACGCCCAGGTGCGCTCCGACGCACCCTGCGCCTGCGCACAGGCGTGGGCGAACTCCGTGTCCAGCTCGACGCCGGCGCACATCAGCAGCAGATCCCGCTCGAAGCCCGACAGCTCGAAGCCGTCCTCGATCACCTCCAGCGCCGGGGGTGCGGGCATCGCCTTCCGGAGTTCGTCACGATGGTGGGCGGCGTCTTCCAGGCCGTCACCGCCGCTCAGTCGGAGGCGGAGCACATCGAGTACGGCCATCAGATACCGCTGGTTCGCGGTGAGCCAGTCCACGTCTGCTCACGCCTTCCGTGGCCGCCGGTCGGCCGAAGGCCGCACGGCGATCGAGCGGGTCGCCACCCGCGTGGGAGGCGTCGGCATCTCACGGCCCTCGATCAGGACCGCCGTCGCCTGGTAGGCGATCGACAGCCGGTAGTTGGAGTGGAAGAGCGACGACCACAGCTTGGTCGATTCCTCCAGGTCCATCGGTTGCAGGCTGAAGCGCACCGAGTCCGGTTGATCCGCCAGGTCCGAGTACTGCTGCCAGCCATTGGCGGTGACTGCGTCCGCCGCGAACCGCCGGATCAGTTCCGGGCTCAGCACCGGCCGGGAGGCGAGCGTGCTCACGGTGAGGCCCAGCAGCCGCTGGGGCTCCAGGGTGGACTCGTCACCTGAGAAGGTCAGCAGATAGTGCAGGTCGAGCGCCTGCCGAGGACGCGCCACGAGTGACTGGCCGTCGGAACCGCGAGTCGGCAGATCGGCCACTGTCCAGGCGCCGTTGGGTGTGACGTGGTACAGGAAGACGTTGATCCCTCGGGCCTGCGCATCGGTCGCCGCCAGCGACTGGGGGCGCAGCGTGGTGACCGAGGTGTTCTCCACACCGCCCGGGGAGGGGTCGGCGAGGGCCTCGACCAGCGTCCGGGTGAGTGCGGCGGTCACCATGGCCACCGCGAGGTGGTTGCTCATCGCGGCCCTCCTTCTTGCGTACGGCGGGCAAGGTAGTCGCCCAGCGACAGCGGTCGGGCCGCACGGTCGGGTTGCGTCCGGCGCTGCGGCCTGGGCTGGGGTCGGGGTTCGGCGGACCGACCGGGCTCCGGTGTGGTCCGTACCTCCACCCGCCCGATGTTCACCGTCACCCGGGGCTGCGGCGGCTGCGGCTGCGGCGCCTGCTCCGCAGGCCGGAACACCGGCGGTATGGCATCGCGTACGGCCTCCCTGAGCGAAGGCTCCCCGGGCATGCGGGGGCCGGCGGCGGCGCGGACCGAGTCGACGGACGACGTCGGCGAGCGCACGGGTGGCGGGGCGTGGAGTGCGAGTTCTCCCGCGTGGGTCGGCAGGGCGACGGGCGGTTGGGATGCCGGTGCCAGTGGTGCCGACGCGTCGGCCCACCGGGTTTCCGGCGCGAGTTGTGGGGGTGGGGGAGGCAGGATCTGCGGGACCGGGACCGGGAACGTGGGGGTGGTGGGGGGCGACTGCAGGCCAACGCTCGTCCCCGGCCGCTCGGGCGACGGCTGGAACGGCGCCCCTTTCGCACCAGCAGGGGCATCCCGGGCCGCTTTGGTGGGCGGCACCACTTTTCGTTCGGGGTCAGGTATGCCCGTTGCCAGGAATGCCGAAGGGGTGGGGGCGGAAGGAGGAACGTTCGCGGATGCCGAAGGGGTGGGGGCAGCGGGAGCGGCGCTCGCGGAAGGCGCAGGCGCGGTGGCAGGAGAAGGAACATTCGCGGATGCCGAAGGGGTGGGGGCGGTGAGAGCAGTGCTCGCGGATGTCGAAGGCGCGGCGGCAGTGGGAGCGGCGCTTGCGGATCCCGAAGGCGCCTTGGCAGTGGGTGCAGTGCTCGCGGATCCCGAAGGCGCGGCGGCAGCGGGAGCGGCGCTTGCGGATCCCGAAGGCGCCTTGGCAGTGGGAGCAGTGCTCGCGGATGCCGAAGACGCGGCGGCGGGAGGAGCGGTGCTCGCGGGAACAGGAGGGGCAGTACCGGCAGGAGCAACACTCGTCGGAAGGGAAGGCGCGGCGCCGGCTCGGTCACCATCCACGGCAGGAGCGGAAGGCTCGACGGCGGCGGGCCCGTCCCCCGGGATCTCGACCTCGTCCCAGCCCGGAAGTCCGTCCGCCACCGGCTCGAACCGCCCTCTCGGCAGGGGTTCGAGCACAGGGGTGAGCCCGAGGGTCCGCTCCACCAGGTGGGTCAGGAATCCGCTCATCGGCTCACCAGTTCCAGGTACGCAGCGCGGCGCGCCGGGCTGAGGGCCAGCACCTCGGGCTCGGTCCAGCCGTAAGCAGTGGCCAGGACGTGCACCTGGCGTAGCAGGGCGACCGCCTGGATCTGGACCTCGGCCCACAGCAGGGCGGGTATGTCCAGGGCCGCGGCAGTCTCCGCCCCGCAGTCGGGGCAGCCCGTACGGACGGTCACCGCGCCGCCCGGGGCTGCCTCCTCCATGGCCGCTTCCACCGCGGCGGCGGTCTCCTCGTCGAGGTCCTCGCCGCCGCCGGCCTCGGCCTGTACGCAGCGGGCGAGCAGCAGCCGCCTGCCCGCCACCGCGTCGCGCCCCCGGAGCAGACGCAGGTCGCCGGTGGTGGGCAGCCGGAACCGCACCCCGGAGCCCGAGACCTCGGCCTCCAGCAGGGCGCCGGGCTCACGCCACGGCGTTCTGGGGAGCATGGTCAGATCGAGCGGTACGTCGAGCCGTTCACCGCATCCGGCGCACCTCACGGACGCCTGGACGACCCCGCCCGTGCAGCTGCTGAGGACATCGACGAGGACCGCGTCACGGCTGCCCAGATCCGCCGACTCGGCCTGGTCGCGTGACAGCCCGGTCGCCGAGGCCAGCAGGGTCACGGCGCGGTCGAGCGTGCCCTCCCGCACTCCGCGCTCCCAGGCGGTGAGCGTCCAGGCCGGGTCGAGGATGATCATCAGCCGACGAAGGTGGGCTCTGTCGGCTCCGGGACGTCCGCGTCGCGTTCCCAGCCCTCGTTCTCCAGCTTGATGTGCTGGATCGCGACCGCGTTGGCGTTGGCGTCGAGTTCGGGCAGCGCCTGGTACTCGGACACCCAGCAGCGGAACACCTTGTAGGCGATGGCGAGTTGACCCGCCTCGTTGTAGACCTCGATCACGATGTCCTTGCGGAAGTCCCGCAGCGACAGCTCCGAGCCCAGTCCGGCGCCATGCATGTGCACCTTGTTCGCCCACTGTTCGAAGTTCGGGTCGTGGGTGACTCCGCGTTCCAGAGTGATTGCGGCGTAGTCGGTGCGGCCCGGTGACTTGCGGCTGCTGCCGGGGTCCCCGCCGTCCCGGTGCGACACCACTTCCGTGGTGCGGGTGAGGGCGCCCACCTTGCTGACGCCTGCGACATAGAGACCGTCCCATCGCACACGGAACTTGAAGTTCTTGTACGGGTCGAAGCGCTGTGCGTTGACAGTGAACTGGGCCATTCTTGTCCGCTCTCGGTGTCTGTCAGGCCTGGGCCTGGGCGATCTGCTGTATCTGCAGCACCACGAACTCGGCGGGCCGCACCGGCGCGAAGCCGACGACGATGTTGACCTGGCCTGCGTTCACGTCGTTCGGTGTGGTGGTCTCGCGGTCGCATTTCACGAAGTAGGCGTCCCGCGCGGTGGTGCCCTGGAACGCGCCTTGCCGGAACAGGTTGTGCATGAACGCACCCAGGTTCAGCCTGATCTGCGCCCACAGCGGCTCGTCATTGGGCTCGAACACCACCCACTGGGTGCCGCGGAAGAGGCTCTCCTCGATGTGCAGGGCGAGCCGCCGTACCGGGAGGTACCTGTACTCGTCGCCGAGGTGGTCCGAGCCGCGAAGGGTCCGCGCGCCCCACAGCACTGTGCCGGTGCCGGGGAACGTCCGCAGGCAGTTGATGCCGTGCGGGTTCAGCATGCCGTTCTCGGCGTCGGTGAGGTTCACCGCGAGGCCGGAGATCCCGGTGAGGGTCGCGTCGACGCCGGCGGGGGCCTTCCACACTCCTCGCGTCGCGTCGGTGCGGGCGATCACTCCGGCGATCGCACCGCATCCGACGAACGTACCCATCCGGCCCCGGTCGGTCGGATCCGGCTGCTTCAGCCGGGGGAAGTAGAGCACCGCGTTGCGGGCCTCCTCGCCGCTGAGCCCGAGACCGTCCAGTGCGCTCTTCTCGTCGCCGGATGCGCTGACCGCGTTGGCGACCGTCATCTTGCTGGGCGGGTCGACGATCAGCATGGCGCGGCGCTTTGCGCAGTAGGCCTGCGCCGCCCGGTAGACGCCGGGGTCGGTGTCTTCGTCCGAGGTCGGTGGGGGTATGCACAGCAGGTTGAACAGATCGACATGGTCGAGCGCGTAGAGCCCTTTGTGCTCCGAACTCATGTCTTTACCGTCGTCATAGTCGTCCGCAGTCAGAGCATTCCCGTCCCTGCCCGGACTGTCCACCACGACAGGGCTGTCGTCCGGGATCGGGTCGGGACGGAAGAAGTCGGAGCCCACTACCCGGACCAGTTGCGACTCGGCCAGGAGCACCGCGTCCACCCGTCGGGAGCTCTCGACCGCGGTGACGTTGCGGAAGACTTCCTGCGGGCCCTTGTCGCCAAGCCTGACAACCAGGTTGAAGAGGTCGTCCGGCGTCACCGTCTCCCCGAGTTGCGCGGCCACCTCCTTGGCGATGTTCGGAGGTGTGCTGTGATCGACGGTCACCCTCAGGTCGTTCGCCCAGGATCCTTCGTCCACAGCCTGCAGGACGAGGGGCTTCTTGCTTTCGTCCGTAGACTTCAGGACGACAGACTTCTTGCTTTCGTCCGTAGCCCGCAGGCGCGCGAGGGACTCCCCGCTTTCCGGGGCCGCCGGCAGTGTCAGTCGGGCCGGTGCGGCCTTCGCGCCCACCAGCCGGACCACCACCGCCTGCCCGCCGCCGTTGGCGAAGAAGTCGCGGACGGCGAAGCTCACCGTGCTGTCCTTCCACAGCCCGCCGAAGACGCGCTCGTAGTCGGCCAGGCTGTTGATGACGGTGGCCTGGTTCACCGGGCCGCGCCGGGTCATGCCGACGAAGGCGGTGACCGAGGTGGCGACGCCGGTGACGGTCCGTACCCCGCTGGGTAGTTCGGTGACGTAGACGCCGGGATAGGAAGTCTGAACCGCCATGCTGCCCCATCTCGGGTCTGTCGAAGGTGTATCAGGAAGTCCGGAGGCAGGCCCGGACGGACGTGACCGTAGTGAGGCCTGCGTCACCGCTCCGTCACTGATACGTCACCGGCCCCGTGACAGCCACGGCACCGGTCATGAATAACAAGTACCAGCCCTCGGGCAGGACATCCGTCCCGCGACGGCCACTGACTCCTGCCGTCGCGTCCGGCCCGAGATCTTCTCGCGGATCTTCGACGCGTCGACCGCCAGGTCCGTGACAACGGGGCCCGGATGCGTGACGTCCTGGCGGCTGCCCGCACTGTGCTGACTGCGCTGTCCGGACCGGGCGCCGTGATCGCCGCCAGACTTCTCGGGCACGTGGGTGACGTCACACGCTCGCAAGATCGCCGAGGGCAAGACGCCGACGGAGGCACGCAGGGCCCTCAACCCCATCAGACCGGGGCCGCCGCCGTCCGGTTCCGGAGAGGTTCCCTCCGGAACACCAGGTCGGTGAGGTCCAGGGACGGCTCCACGCCCAGTTGCTCCGCCAGCAGAGCGCGGAACCGCTTGTACTCGTACAGCGCCTCGGCGAAGTTGCCCTCGGCGAGGTGGACCCCTATCACAGCGCGGCGTGCGCTCTCCCGCAGTGGTTCGCTGCGGACCGCTTCAAGGGCGGCGTCCAGCGCCATCGCATAGCCTCCCAGAGCGCACAGATCGGCTGCGGCCGCCTCGAGCTGGTGCAGGCGGAGCTGGCGCAGCCGATCCCGTTCGAAGATCACCCAGTCGTCGTCCCAGCCGGGCAGGAGCTCGCGCAGCCGCAATTCCGGCAAGTGCAGCCCGGTACCGCCGGGGTGGCGGAACCGGGCGCCCGCGGCACCGACGAACTCGGTCACGTCGACCCTGACGAACTCGGCCAGGGCCAGCTGACCCCGCGCCGCCACGATCAGTCCGGGCACGGCGTGGTTGAGCCGCCACATGGTGGTCCGCAGGCTGCCCAGCGCTCGGGCCTCGGGCACGTTCGACCAGAGGGTCCCGGCGACGACGCTCCGTGGGGCGGGCCCGAGCAGACTCAAGAAGGCCAGCAGTCGTTGGCCATTGGTCACGGGATGGATCCAGGCGCCTTCCACCTGGAGACGGAAACCGTCGAACAGCTCGATCCGCCCTCTTCTGACTGACTCGCGCACAGGCGCACCAGGCGACGACATAAGTCCCCTTGAATCGTGATGGTGTCCGATGTGGATATGGAAGGTCCGCCGTCTTGCCGTGGGCGTCCGCCGCTGCCGCGGCGGGCGCATCGACGTTTCGGGCTCCGGCAAGACCACCCTGGTCCGCGCGATGGTCGGACTGCGAGCGGTCACCGGCGGCACGATCCTCCTCGACGGCGCCCGCTCGGCAGCGGCCTACGCGGTCACGACCGGGAACAGGGGCGCCGGGTCCACCTCGTGACGCAGCTCTCGGCTGTCGGTGCGGCGGGTGTGGCGCGCTTCAGAGCTTCGGGATCTTCAGCGCGGCCCACGTCCTGGGGCCCGGGATCCCGTCCGCGTCGCCCGCCAGTTCGGGGCGGGAGCGCTGGAAGTCGGCGACGTTGCGCCGGTCCGCCTCCGACCACTCCGGCCCGGGACCGGAGGTGTAGTGCTTGCCGAAGCCGAGCGCCACCAGACGTCGGCCCAGGGCGGTGACCAGGGAGCTGCGGCGGCCGGCGTGGAAGAACCCCGGCCCGGGAAACGGCTCGTAGCGCGGTGCCGGCGGCTTCGCCGGGGACGTCGGGGCCGTCGTCGGCAGTCGCAGTCTCTGCCCCACCGAGATGTCGTCGGCGTCCTTGATGCCGTTGAGGGCCGACAGCGCGTCCACGGTGGTCCGGTGCGCGGCCGCGATGGACGTCAGGGTGTCGCCCGCCTTCACGACGTAGGCGCCCGAGCCGGCGCCCGCGTCCGGAGTGGTTGTCCCACCGGCGGAGCGGGGCCTGCCCGGCACGATGTCGATGTCGATGGCGCCCGGGTCCCAGTGGTCCTGGCCGGGGATCTGGGAGTGCCCGTAGTGGCCGCCCTTGTTCTCCCAGGTGCTCCTGGGCCGCTCCGTCGCGGCGGCCGCGGTGGCCGGCGGGGCCCCGACGGGCCACACGTCCGGGATGCCGTGTGCGCGTATCGCGGCGAGCAGCCGCTGGAAGTTCGGCTTGGTCTTCGGGTCGAATCCCTTCGTCCACGGAGCGCGGGCACGTCCCAGCACCTCGATCTGGATGCAGACCTTGCCGATACGGTTCGTGCGGCGGGCGCCGTCGTTCTTCAGCGCCCTGGACGACTGGTTCAGGGGCCCGAACTGGCCCAGCCGGTCGGTGACCGGACAGTAGATCACCTGCGGCTCCACCCCGGCACGGATCAGGAAGGCGGCCACGGACGTGAAGTAGTCGCCGCCCGCCGGGGACTCGGTGGTGTGCCACACGGCCCGCGGCGGCTCCAGCGGGGCGTCCATCGGCCCGCCGATACGCTGACCGCCGAACCGGGTCACACCGTCGATGTACGCCGGACCGACCGCACCGGCGGACACATCGGCGAGGGTGCGGAGGTCGGCGCCCAGGACTCCCGCGCGGCGATCGCCGCTCTCGTCGCGGGCCTGCGGCAACGGATCGGCCCCGGGCGCGGCGTGCTCGGCCGGGCTGGTGGGCTCGTAGACGTCCAGGTCGCCGTCGTCGCGCAGGACCATGAACGCGCCCTCGTGCCTGGGGTGTTCCTTCACCAGGCGCTCGGAACCCGGGAGCGCGGCGATGGCACGCACCCGGTCGACGTGGGCCTGGTCGACGGTGCCCAGGTAGGTGGTGGTGACGTCGTGGGTGTCAGGGTCCGGATGGTCGACCGCGACGTGGAAGGTGGTCATGTCGGAAGTCCGTTCTCGGGGTCTGAGGAGGTCTTCCCGCTCGGGCGGGGCGACGCGGGTACGCGGACGGGGGACGTGGGGTGCACGCCTTGCCGGCTCCGGGCGCGGGCCAGGACGGTTCGGGTCGCGGGAGAGGCGAGGGGTGAAGGGGGCGCGGTCGCGGAATCGGTCAGGCGCTCAGGAAGGTGACCCGCTCGGCCGTCTCGATCGTCTGCCGGGCGAAATCGCCGGAGCCGAGCGACTCGACGCCCAGCGTCGCGGCGATGCTCCTGGTGAGGTCGCCGATGGGCAGCCGGCCGCCCGGCCTCAGGGTCAGCGGCGCCAGAACCGGGCCGTCGGTCCCGTCGGCGTTGCGCGCGTTCCTGCTCGCCCGAGGACCTGGTTGTGGCTCCGCGCTTCGCGACGACCCCGCTGGGGGGCAGTTGGCGGCGTGCCCGGTCCACATCGGCCTGGGCGACGTTCAGCAGATTCAGCAGATCGTTCAACGCGTATGGCACGGTGGGCCGTTCGCGTGCCTGCTCGTTCTCGGCGGTGACGCCGTCGGAGTCGTTCTCCCGCCGGAGTGTCCGCAGGATGCCGGAGGACACGTCATGGAAGGTGACGGAGTGCCGGGACTCGCTGAGGTGAGGCAGATCCTCGTTCCGATCCAGAGCGGTGGCCGTATCGCCGTAGGGGGGCCGGGCGAAGTAGTTGTGCGGTCCCCGCACGTCGAGGTCGTCGGCCGGACACAGCGCGTCGAGGTGGACCGGTACGACCAACGGTCCCCCGACGCTCACCGGTCTCCCGCCGCTGAGGTCGGACATGTGACGACTGTCCCTTGCAACACGGTCTCCCCAAGTCCAGCTGCCGGCCGAACGGGGTCTCTCCCAGATCAGCGAGCGCCACCGTAATCGGCAAGCAGGCGTGTGAAGAGCGCAGTTGACGGGAAGCGGCAGTAGTGGCGACGGCGTGATCCGGCCGTCGCCACGGGAACTCGGGCCCCACGCGTACTTCTCGGTTGTGCGACCGCAACGACCGAAACGACCGCAGGGAACGAGGCTGTCCGGCCCGCTGGAGGCTGCTGTCGGGACGAGAGCCGACAGCTCGCCGCGGCTGCTCCGGCAGCGGGCTCACCACGTGAGTTCCTCGTGAACGCCGACGCGGTCGAGCGCGACGAAAGCCTGGGACAGGGCCTCGGGGCGGGACCATGGGCGGGGTCCTCGTTCCTGGCGCGGTGAGGTTCCCCCTTCGCACAACGAGGGGGCCCGAATCCCTGTCCCTCGGGCGGGCCGCCGCCTCCGGTCCGGCCGGCAGGGGTGATGGGACCGGCTCCGGCGCCGGAAGGTTCCCGCGCGGTTCTTCCGGCAGTCCTTCCCGTTGTTCTTCCTGGCGCCCCTTTCGCCCTCGTGCTCTTCAGCACGCGGTCAAGCAGCAGCCGCTCCTCATCGAGTACAGGTGTCGTCCGTGAACGGCCTCGGAGCACGGCCTGCGGGCCGGCCTGTCCGCCATGCGCGTCCGCACCGGGTCTGCCGCCGACCGCCTTGCCCGCGGTCCGGGCCTCGAGGCGTTCGCCGAGGGATCACACGTGTCCTTCCGGCGAGGCGCCCATCGGCCGCACTCCCCGTCCGGGTTCCGGCTGGCCGGCCCTCGAAGCCGCCTGCCTCGTCCAGCAGGCCGGTGGCGAGGTCGGCGGAGCCAGCCGTGGAGGATGCACCGTCAGCATGCCCCTCACTCTGTACAGAGCCGAAAGAGTGGCCGTCGGCAGTGGGAGTCCCCTGGCCATACGTGCAGGTCAGCGACCTACTACTTCATGTCGCCGCAGGTCACCGCGCCCACCGGTCTCTTCCGGGACATTTGATGAGCGAATGCCGCCGTACCTCGTCCGACCTGCGGTGAAGCGGGTCAGGGAAAGGTGCGGCGGCATCTTTGGGACTTCTCCGGGACTTCCGCGGGACTTTGGGCCCGCGGCGGGCCCCGGACCGCGCTCCCCGCATGGCCGAGGCGGTCCGGCCGGCGAGTCGCCGGGACTTCCTAGGCCGATGTGGGAGATGCGGCGACTTCCGGATCCGTCGCCGTGGGAGAAGGAGCAGCGGGTGCCGTCAGCTGGACGACCCGCCCACGCACGGAGGCGAAAGCCGCCGCGGCGAGGGACAGCAGGCCGGCGACGGGGATCAGCCAGGGCAGGAGGGAGGCCGGTCCGCCGGTGATCCCGGTGAGGATGTCAAAGTTGTCGACCGCGAGGACGATGCCGGCCCCCAGTCCGAGCGCGCCGAGCAGCGGCGCGACCAGGGTCTGCCAGAGGGGAGCGCCGTCCCCGCGGCGGCGGAAGTAGACGACGACCGCGACGGCCACCGCGGCCTGCAGGACCAGGACGGCCAGGGTGCCCAGTCCCACCAGCCAGGAGTACAGCTGCGTGAAGGGGTCCGCGTCGGCGGCCATGAAGGCGACCAGGACGATGAGGGTCAGCACGCTCTGCACCACGCTGGCCTGGTGCGGGCTCTGGAAGCGGTGGTGGGTGCGGCCGAGCCGGGCCGGCAGCAGGCCGCCGCGGCCGAGGGAGAACATGTAACGGTTCAGCGTGTTGTGGAACGCGAGCAGGACCGCGAAGACACTCGTCACGACGAGGACCTGCATCAGGTCGGTGGCGAACTTCCCCACGAACTCGGTGTTCACCGAGGTGACGAAGCCGACCGGGTCCCTCGTCGCCGCCGTCCCGGCGTCGGCTCCGTGTGCGAGGCCGATGGCCCAGGTGGTGAGGGTGTAGAAGACGCCGATCAGGATGACGGCGACGTAGGTGGCGCGCGGTACCGTGCGGTGCGGATCGCGCGCTTCCTCGCCGTAGATGGTGGTCGCTTCGAACCCGACGAAGCAGGTGAAGGCGAACAGCAGCGCGATGCCCGGCGTCCCGGCGAACACGTTGCCGGGTGTGAAGGCGTCCACGTTCAGGCCGTCGGCACCGCCCCGGCCGATGACCACGGCGTCGAAGACGACCAGGATCAGCACCTCGGCGATCATGAGAACGCCGAGCACCTTGGCGGACAGGTTGACCTCGAGGTACCCCAGCATCCCCACCAGGACCAGCGCAGCGAGGGCGAGTGTCTGCCAGGAGACGTGCCAGCCCCAGCGCCCGAGCAGGTCTCGGGCGAAGATGCCGAACTGGCCGAAGAGCCCCAACAGCATGCAGTTGTAGGCCAGCAGGGCGATCCCCGCAGACGCGTGGCCGACGCGGTCTCCGAGCCCCGCGGAGATGTACGCGGTGAAACCGCCGGCGCTGGTGATGTGGCGGCTCATGGTGGCGTAGCCGACGGCGAAGAGCAGCAGGACGATTCCGGCCACCAGGTACATGCCCGGTGCGCCGACGCCGTTGGAGGCGAAGGCGACAGGGCCCGCGCCGAGCGTGGCCCCCAGCGGAGCCGCGGCCGCGACGACGAAGAACACGATGCCGGACGTGCCCACGGCCGACTTCTTGAGCTGTCCTGAAGTCTCGGTACTCATCGCACCGCCTCTCTGAAGATCAGCTGACGCCAGGGCGGCGCCGAGATGTGCTGCCGAGTATGCGGAAGTCGGAGAAACCTGGACAACGACCACTTCGCGAACACACAATCTCGTCATACGATCGTGCAGGCCGGAAGCGGTCCGCGGAGCCCGGAGGCGATCACGCGGCCGGGAGCCGCGCCTGTGTGCGCAGCCGCCGGCGGTGAAAGGGTCCCCCGTGGAAATACGCCAGCTCCGCTACGTCGTGCGTCTGGCGGAGACGCTGCATTTCGGCCGCGCCGCACAGCTGGAGCACATCGCGCAGTCCGCGTTCAGCGGACATGTGGCCCGGCTGGAACGCGAACTCGGCGTCCAGCTCTTCGACCGCAGCCCGCACCGGGTCGCACTGACCGCCGCGGGCGTGGCGTTCGTGGAACGGGCCGAGCGGATTCTGGCGCAGCTGGCCGACGCGGCGGCCGAGGCGCTGACGTACTCGCCCTCGCACCGGCAGGTGTTGCGCATCGGCACGTTCGCCGAGGCCGCGGGAGAGCTGACGCCGGTGATCCTGTCCGTCTACCGTGAGCTGCGGCCGGACGTCCGGCTGGAGTTCACCGAGCTGACCATGGTCGACCAGCTGGACAAGCTGGTGTCGGACGAGGTGGACGTGGCCGTCGTGCGAACGCCTTTCGAGGACGACCGGATCAGGCTGCGGCCGATCTTCTCCGAGCCCCGCGTCGCCGCCCTGCCTCGCTCGCACCCGCTGGCGGACGCGGCGAGCATCTCCGTGGACGATCTGCTGGACGAGCCGTTCGCGACCGCCGCCACCGGCGCACCGGCCGGCTGGGCCTCGTACTGGACGTGTGACGACCGCAGGGGCGGACAGAGCCGGGTCGCGACCCGGGTCCGGTCGGTGGGCGAGTCCCTGATGGCGATCTCCTGCCTCGGAGCGGTGGACACCTTCCCGCAGACCGCCGCCCGGCTCTTCCACCACTCCGGCGTCGCCTATGTGCCCCTGCGCGACGCGGCGCCGAGCACCGTCGCAGCCGCGGCGCGGCTCAGCGATCGGCGGCCCCATGTGCACGCCTTCGCTGTCGCGGTCGAGCGAGCAGTCGAGGGACATCTCGCCGGAGTGCCCGGGGCCGTTCGGGCACGGGCGGCCTGAGCCCTCTGCCCGCCCTTGCCCGCCCTTCGGCAGCGTCAGGTCCTCGGAGCCGACCAGGCAGGTGAGGACCCACGGCCGGCCTCAGCTCGCGGTCGCCGACGGTCGGCCGGCTCGCCGCCTCAGCTCTCAAGCTCGACGACGATGTCCTTCAGCGTCTCGATGAACGAGGTGATGTCGTCGTCCGTCATCGGCGCCGACAAGGAGAACTCTCCACGGTGCACGGGGAAGAATCCTCGGTTGGCCAGCTCGAGGGAGCAGATCTGGGTCTTCTCGCCGTCAAGGTGGCTGCTGTAGTCGCGGTGGGTGCGGATCTGCAGACCCGGCTCCTTCATGTAGCCGTACGCCATGTGCGAGAAGCCCTGTCCGTAGACGACGAACGGGCTCTTCCTCGAACGACTCCAGGCGTTCAGTTCGGACATGACGCGACCGGCGTGCCGGTTGAGCCTCTCGAACGCGGCCGCGTCCATCGCGCGCATGCAGGCCGCGCCCGCGATCAGCGACAGCTTGTGTCCGTGATGGGTTCCGGAGATGGTCACCCGGCCGTTCTCCAGCACGCTCATGACCTCCGCCGAACCACCGAGGGCGCCGAGCGGGAGTCCGCCCCCGATGATCTTGCCCATCACGGTCAGGTCGGGGGTGACGCCGTAGACGCCCTGCAACCCGCCGAGACCGGCCCGAAGACTGATGGTCTCGTCGAAGATCAGGACGATGCCGAGCTCGGTCGTCAGGGCGCGGAGCTCCTCGACGAAGTCCTGATCGAGCACCACCAGTCCACCCGCCCCGCTCTGCAGTTCGACGATCAGACAGGCGACGTCGTCGGCATGGGCCCGCAGGATCCGCTCGCAGCCGACACGGTCGTTCTGGGTCAGCAGGATGACGTTGCCGACGTCCTCGCCGGGGATGCCTCCGCTGTCAGGGACCGCCTTCGGATCGCTCGCCGTGCCGTGGTCGTGGTCGGGGTAGGTGTGCGCCGACATGTGCAAGGGGTCGCTGAATCCGTGGTAACCGCCTTCGAACTTGGCGATCTTCGTCTTCCCGGTGTAGGCGCGGGCCACCCGGACGGCACTCATGCAGGACTCGGTCGCCGAGCAGGAGAACTGCACCTTGTCGACGGAAGGAACGCGGTCGATGAGTATCCGCGCCAGCTCCGCCTCGGCGGTGCTCGGGTTGCCGAACGAGATGCCCGACGGGATCGCCTCCTGAAGCGCTGAGGTGATCGCCGGGTGGTTGTGGCCGAGGACGTTCACCGTGAAGTTGTTGTTCAAGTCGAGCAGACGGTGACCGTCGACGGTCTCGATGTACGCACCCTGGCCGGTGTCGACGAAGACAGCGTGAGGACCGAAGTTGAACGAGTTCCGGCTGTAGCCCCCGGGAATGAGCTTGCTGCCGCTGTGCGTCATGGCGGCAGAAGTGGCGAACCTCGCAGTGAAGCTCTCCATGCTCGCGTCGATGGTCAGCTTGGTCATGGGGATCCGATCTCGAGAGCTGTCGGATGTGCATGCGCCGCTTCGGTTCCCGGCACATCACCGAGTCATCCACCCATCGTCGGTTCGCCGACGGACGGCGACAATGACCGAACAGAGATCAGACGATCGCCAGGCCAGATCAGGCCGGTCATCGTGATCCCTGCACCGTGGCGGGCCGGGGCGAGCGGCGGGCGCCGGGCCGCCACCGGTCGGCAGCGGCGTACGTGCGCTCACTTGACGCGTGCGTCGGGTGCGGGTGCGGGTCGTGCGCGAGTATGTGGCGGCCGAACACGCCGAGCCTGCGTGCGGTGGCGCGCCCGATGCGCCCGTGGAGACGACGCCGCAGGTCAGCGTGGACATGCTGCGCAGTCGGTCGCTCGCGGGTGCCAGGGCCGTCCGGGCCGGCCCGGACCGATCGTCGCGGACGTCACGGACGGACACGGCCGGGCTCCGGGTCCAGGCCGGCGCCATGCCCACCGCGTGGTCGCAGACCTACTCGACGCAGCAGTCCGGCACGTCGGTGACCCACACGCCCCGCTCGGTCGCGGTGTCCACGGCGATGTCGTCACGAGGATGTGAGCAGGCCTTTGCTTCCAGGGGATCATGGCCCGCCGGCAGCGAGGTCGGGGTCCGGTTCGGGGAGCACGCCGACCGACTGCGCGTCGACGAGCGCGACTCGGACCCGCGACCGCCGCTGCCAGCGCCCGTGCTCGCCTCGGACGAGGCGGACAGCGGACCGGACTGGAACACCGGCCGGGGACGCCTCATCGTCGAGGCTCTGGCCACGTCCTGGGGCGACTCCCCCAGCGGGCGCGGCACGTCGGTCCGGTGCGAGCTGACCAGACCCTGATCACCGGCGGTTCGGCGGTCCCGGTCCTCACCTGCAGCATGGGCCCGAACCGTGGACCGCACCGTGGACCGCCGCGCCGCAACCGCCGGAATCAGCTCTCGGTCAGGGTGACGTCCCGCTTCTGTGACGCGTGGAAGCGGGGCAGGGGCAGGCCGCTGTCGGGACGGAGCTCCATCAGGGTGGCCTCGACCCGTGCCGTGCCGGGGGCGAGGTCGTTCGGGGTCGCCTTGCCGGAGTTCTTCCAGGTGTGCTCGGCGCCGTCGCACACGGCACGGGTGCCGCCGATGCCGTGCGTGACGTCGGAGGCCTGGCCGACCGAGGTGCTGAGGAAGACCGGCCCCGTGTTGTCGACGCAGCGATAGGTGCCGGAGAGGGTGACGGTGCCGTCCGCGGCGATGCGGCCGACCGGGTCGACCGTGACCGACTCCGTCGGGTCGGCGACCGCGACGACCGCGGGCGCGGCCAGCAGAAGCAGGGCGGCACCGGCGGCCGCGGACAGGGCGGGGCGCAAGAACATGGCAGAACCTCCTGTTGTGGGGGCTCCACTGGTACCGGGCGCGCGCGTCCGGGGCGGTGATCGTCACTCCTTCGGTGGCGAGTCCGCACCGGTCGTCGACGTACCGTCCGGGAGTTGTCCTGGTGCTGTCACGCTTTCGGGCGTGCCCTGGCGGCGCCGCACAGCCGGGCGCATGGTCTACCCATGCGGGCCGACCGGACGGCCGACCCCGCCGACGTGGAGGTGCGCGATGTGTTCTCACCAGCTTCCCGGCGCTGCTGCCGACGCCCGTCCCGTGCACGTCGTCGCCGCCCACCCCGAGCAGGGCTGGAACCTGCTGTGCGACGGCACGATCGTCTTCGACGACTCGGGCGAGCTGCTGCCCGACGGGAGCGTCGTGGCCCCGCACCGCGTGACGGTGCACCAGCTCGCCGTCGCGGCCTGACCCGCCCGGCCTGACCCGCCCGATCCGACTCACTCGAGCCGACCCGCTCGGCCCAGCCCACTGGGTCCGACCCACTGGGTCCGACCTACTCGGTCCGACCCACTCGGTCCGGCCGCCCACTCGGTCCGGCCGCCCGGTCGGTCCGGCCGCCCGGTCGGTCCGGCCGCCCGGTCGGTCAGTGGTCCAGCACCGCGAATCCGTCCAGTTCGACGAGTGCCTGCTCGTCCCAGAGGCGGACGACTCCGATGACCGCCATGGCCGGATAGTCACGGCCGGCCGACCGCCGCCAGATCGCGCCCAGTTCGGCGGCGTGCTCACGGTAGGCGGCGACATCCGTGACGTAGACGGTGACGCGCGCCAGGTCGGACGCCGTGCCGCCGGCCGCCGTCAGCGCGGTCAGCAGGTTCGTGAGCGCCCGCGCGAACTGTTCCGGCAACGAATCCCCCACGACCTTTCCGTCGGCGTCCAGCGCGGTCTGGCCGGCCAGGAAGACGATGCGGCTGCCGGTGGCGACGACTGCGTGGGAGAAGCCGGTGGGCGGCGAGAGCCCGGGCGGGTTGATGCGCTCGGCGGTCACTGCGCCTCCCGGTCGGCTCGCTCGGGCTGTGCGACGTGTGGCGACCGTTCGGCCCGCACCCCGGCCAGGCCGCCTCCCGCGGCCTCTTCAGCCGACGGGATCCGACCGGCCCGCGCACTCCGGTCCGACTGCGCGCTTCTGTCGGCCTCGGCGATCCGGTCCGACTGCGCAGCCTGGCCAATCCGGCCAGTCCGGTCGGCCCGGTCGGTCCCGGCGGTCCGATCGGTCCCGGCGATTCGGTCCGGACCGGTGGGGGCGTCCCGACTCACCGGCTGGGCGGGCGCGGGCCGTTCCCCGTGGTCCGCCCGCTGTACGAATTCCGTGTACAACTCCCGTGCGATGATGCCGCGTTGCACCTCGCTTGCGCCTTCGTAGATCCGTGGTGCGCGTACCTCCCGGTAGAGGTGTTCGAGCAGGTGCCCGCGGCACAGGGCGCGCGCGCCGTGGAGCTGGACGGCTGCGTCGACGACGTACTGCGCCGTCTCGGTGGCGAGCAGCTTGGCCATCGCCGCGCGACGGGAGACGTCCGGGGCGGCGGCGTCGTACGCGGTCGCCGCCGCATGGACCATCAACCGGGCCGCCTCCGTACGCAGCGCCATCTCGGCGACCTGGTGCGAAACCGATTGCAGATCACGCAGCTTGCCGCCGAAGGCGTCGCGTCGGGCGGTGTGGGCGAGGGTGGCGTCGAGCGCGGCCTGGGCCATGCCGACGGCGAACGCGCCGACGCTCGGGCGGAACAGGTCGAGGGTGCCCATGGCGACGCGGAAGCCGCGGTCGGGCTCGCCGAGCACGTCGTCCGCGGTGACCGGGACGGCGTCGAGGCGGAGGGCGCCGATGGGGTGCGGGGAGAGCATGTCGAGGGCGGATCCGGTGAGGCCGGGGCGGTCGGCGGGGAGCAGGAAGGCGGTGACGCCCCGCGCGCCGGCCCCGGGGGTGGTGCGGGCGAAAACGGTGTAGAAATCGGCTTCGGGCGCGTTCGAGATCCAGCATTTCTCGCCGGTCAGGCGCCAGCCGTCCGCTCCGTCGCGCTCGGCGGCCAGTGACAGCGCGGCCGCGTCGGATCCGGCGCCGGGCTCGCTCAGCGCGAACGCGGCCACGACGGCGCCCTCGGCGACCTCGGGCAGCCAGCGGCGGCGCTGGGCGGGGGTGCCATGGGCGTGGACGGGATGGGCGCCCAGTCCCTGCAGCGCGAGTGCCGTCTCGGCCTCGGTGCAGGCGTACGCGAGGGATTCGCGCATCAGGCAGAGGTCGACCGCTCCGGAGGTGAAGAGCCGGGACAGCAGCCCCAGTCGGCCGAGTTCGGCGACGAGCGGACGGTTGACCCGGCCCGGTTCGCCCTTCTCGGCGAGCGGGCGCAGCCGGTCGGCGGCCAGCGCGCGCAGTTCGGCGCACCAAGCGGCCCGTGCCGGATCGATCGAGAACGCGGGTGTCGCTGCGGTCATCGCCTCTCCCCTGTGCCGTGACTGATCCGCTGTGCCGTGACCGGTCCGCGCGGTCGCGTACGGCCGACGCGGCCGTCCGCTGCAGGCCCTTGCAGACCAGTCCTCCCTTTCTTCCCATGCTGGAGGGTCCGCACGGTCACGCGTCCGCACTCTCTTCCCACGGTATCGCGTACCGTTGACTGTCGTCACCAACGCGATACGCTCGTTGCGCGGTCCCACGACGATGACGACGCCCTCTCGGGCAGCCCAGCCGGACAGTCCATCCAGGCAAGGGGGCGAAACACCCATGAACGTCTCGGCCCACGTCGACACCTTCGCGCGCGACCACCTCCCGCCGCCCGGCCACTGGCCCGAGCTGCGCTTCGAGCTGCCCGGGCTGAACTACCCCGACCGGGTGAACTGCGCCGTCGAGCTGCTCGACGGAGCCGCGCCGGAGCGACCGGTGTTCCACACCGCGTCCGGGCCGTCGTGGACGTACGGCGATCTGCGCGCCCGGGTCGACCGGATCGCGCATGTGCTCACCGGCGACCTGGGGGTCGTCCCCGGCAACCGGGTGCTGCTGCGGGGGCCCACCACGCCGTGGCTGGCGGCCTGCTGGCTGGCCGTGCTGAAAGCGGGTGCGATCGCGGTTACCGTCCTCGCGCAGCAGCGACCGCACGAGCTGCGCACCATGTGCGAGATCGCCCGGGTCGGGCACGCGCTGTGCGACGTCCGTGCCGTCGACGACCTCGTCAAGGCGGAGACTCCCGGTCTGCGGATCACGACATACGGCGGCGACGGCGCCGACGATCTGCTGAACCGGCCGTCGTCGGCAGAACCCTTTCGGGCTGTCGAAACCGCTTCCGACGACATTGCGCTCATCGCGTTCACCTCCGGCACCACCGGTCGTCCCAAGGGTTGCCTGCATTTTCACCGGGATGTGCTGGCGATAGCCGACACGTTCTCGGAACACGTCCTGAAACCGCTTGCGGACGATGTCTTCGCGGGCAGCCCGCCGCTCGGCTTCACCTTCGGACTCGGCGGCCTCGTCGTCTTCCCGATGCGGGCCGGCGCGAGTGCGCTGCTGCTGGAGCAGGCGGGCCCCCGGCAGCTGTTGCCGGCGATCGCCGCGCATCGCGTGTCCGTGCTGTTCACCGCGCCCACCGCGTATCGCGCGATGCTCGACGACCTCGACGACCACGACGTGTCGTCCCTGCGGCGCTGCGTCTCCGCCGGCGAGAACCTGCCCGCTGCCACCTGGCGCGCCTGGCACGAGCGGACCGGTCTGCGGCTGATCAACGGCATCGGGGCCACGGAGCTGCTGCACATCTTCATCTCCGCCGCGGACGAGCGGGTGCGGCCCGGCACCACCGGCGTTCCGGTGCCCGGCTGGCACGCGCGCGTGCAGGACGCGTCCGGTGCGCCCGTGCCGGACGGCGAGCCCGGACTGCTCGCCGTGCGCGGCCCGGTGGGCTGCCGGTACCTGGCCGACCCACGGCAGCAGCAGTACGTCCGCGACGGCTGGAACGTCACCGGTGACACCTACGTCCGCGAGTCCGACGGCTATTTCCGGTATGTGGCCCGCGCGGACGACATGATCATCTCGGCCGGGTACAACATCTCCGGGCCCGAGGTCGAGGAGGCGCTGCTGCGTCACCCCGACGTGCTCGAAGCTGCGGTCGTGGGGCGGCCCGACGAGCGGCGTGGGCAGTCGGTGGTCGCGTTCACCGTCCTGCGGGAGGGCGCGCGGCGCGACGCCGAGACCCTGCGCGCCTTCCTGAAGGAGGAGCTCGCGCCGTACAAGTGCCCGCGCGAGGTGGTCTTCCTGGACGCGCTGCCGCGCACGGCGACCGGCAAGCTCCAGCGTTTCCGGCTGCGCGCAAGCGGTTTCACCGAAGGTGACCAGCCGTGATGCCGAAGACCTAAGATGATCAACGTGTCCGACCAGCCCGCTCCTCGGTCTCTCATCGTCACGCTCTACGGCGCGTACGGCCGCTTCGTCCCAGGGCCCGTGCCCGTCGCCGAGCTGATCCGGCTGCTCGCCGCGGTCGGTGTCGACGCGCCGTCCGTGCGCTCCTCGGTCTCGCGGCTGAAACGCCGCGGACTGCTGTTGCCGGCGCGCACCGCGCAGGGTGCGGCGGGATACCAACTGTCCGTCGAGGCAAGACTGTTGCTGGAGGACGGCGACCGGCGCGTCTACGGCCCGACGCCCGGCGCGGACGAGGGCTGGGTGCTGGCGGTGTTCTCGGTGCCCGAGTCGGAACGGCAGAAACGGCATGTGCTGCGCTCGCGGCTGGCCGGGCTGGGGTTCGGCACGGCGGCGCCGGGGGTCTGGATCGCCCCGGCACGACTGCACGAGGAGACCCGGCACACGTTGCAACGGCTGCACCTGGACTCGTACGTCGACCTGTTCCGCGGCGAGCATCTCGGCTTCGCGCCGACCGTCGAGGCCGTCGCCCGCTGGTGGGACCTGGCGGCCATCGCCAAGGAGCACGAGACGTTCCTCGACCGCCACGAGCGCGTGCTGCGGGACTGGAGGCGACGGCCGGACACTCCGCCCGAGGAGGCCTACCGCGACTACCTCCTCGCGCTGGACTCCTGGCGTCATCTGCCCTACGTCGACCCCGGTCTGCCCGCCCGGCTGCTGCCCCAGGACTGGCCGGGCACGCATTCGGCGGCGGTCTTCCAGGGGCTGCACGAGCGGCTGCGCGACGCGGGCGCCGAGTTCGTCGGGGTGTGAGCCCGGGCTAGGCCGTTTCTGACGGCTCTTGGTGAGCTGGGTGGATCTCAGGGGCTGCCGGGCAGGACGCTCGTATGGTGCGGCGACATGAGCTCACGGACGCGCAGTGGCAGAAGATCGAATCCCTGCTGCCGGGCAACGGCAGGCCGGGCGGGCAGTGGGCGGATCACCGCAGGGTGATCAACGGGGTGCTGTTCCGGGCCCGGACCGGGGTGCCCTGGCCTGACCTGCCGGAACGGTACGGGCCTTGGCAGACCGTCTACGAACGCCATCGCCGCTGGTCAGCCGACGGCACCTGGAAGGCCGTCCTTCAGGAACTGCAGATCGAGGCGGACGCCGGCGACCCGGACGCAGCGCTCGCCCGCCAGGTGGCCGGGCAGGAGTGGGCCGTGAACATCGACTCCACCTCCTGCCGGGCGCATCAGCACGCGGCCGGGGCACCCCGCAAGCCCCCGGCCGATCACCCGCAAAAAGGGGCGGGACGCGTGAGGAAGCAGATGGGCGCGAGGCGTTGGGACGCTCGCGGGGCGGGCTGACCAGCAAGGTCCATCTGCTCTCCGACGATCGGGCCCGCCCGCTGCACTGGCTGACCTCGCCCGGCCAGCGGGGTGACAGCCCCATGTTCACTCAGGTGCTGGACGGCTTACGCATCCGGCGCCGCGGCGCGGGCCGCCCGCGCAGCAGACCGGACCGGGTACGCGGCGACAAGGCCTACTCCAGCCGCGACAACCGCTCCTACCTGCGACGGCGCGGCATCAAAGCCACCATCGCGCAGCCCGACGACCAACGGGCCCACCGCACCCGCCGCGGACGCTTCGGCGGCCGGCCCCCGGCCTTCGACAAGACCCAGTACCGCCGACGCAACGCAGTCGAGCGGTGCATCAACAAGTGGAAGCAGTACCGTGCCGTGGCTACCCGGTACGACAAACGCGACTACATCTTCAACGGCACCCTCACCGTCACCGCGATCGTCATCTGGCTCCGAGACACCGTCCAAGAGCCATCAGAAACGGCCTAGGCCCCGGGACCGGCCCCGGGCTCGGCCGGTGCAGCCCGGTGCAGCCCGGTGCGGTCCGGTGCGGCCCGGTCCGGTGCGGCGCGGTTCCATCCGCACAGTCCCGTGTCTCTGGGAGCGGGCCGGCTTCATCTTCCGAGAGTCAGGCGGGGTTTGGGCGCGTCGGCGCGGCCGGTGCGCGGGGGTCTGCTGCCCGCGCGGTACGGCGCGGGCCAGTCGGCGCCCGGGCCGGTGTAGCCCTGTTCCGCGGCCGCGTGCAGGGTCCAGTTCGGGTCGTAGAGGTGAGGTCGGGCGAGGGCGCACAGGTCGGTGCGGCCCGCGAGGATGAGCGAGTTGACGTCGTCCCAGGAGGAGATCGCGCCGACGGCGATGACCGGGACGCCCGCCTCGTGGCGGATGCGGTCGGCGAACGGCGTCTGATACGACCGTCCGTAGTCGGGCCGCTCCTCGGCCACCACCTGCCCCGTGGAGACGTCGACGGCGTCGGCGCCGTGCTCGGCGAACGCCCGGGCGATGCCGACGGCGTCGTCGGCCGACGTGCCGCCCTCGGCCCAGTCGGCGGCGGAGATGCGGACGGTCATCGGTAGCTGGTCAGGCCATACCTCCCGGACCGCGTCGAAGACCTCGAGCGGGAAGCGCAGCCGTCCGTCGAGAGAGCCTCCGTAGGCGTCCGTGCGGCGGTTGGTGAGCGGGGAGAGGAAGCCGGACAACAGGTAGCCGTGCGCGCAGTGCAGTTCGAGGAGATCGAAGCCTGCTCGTGCGGCCCGACGAGCGGCCGCCGTGAACTGCTCGCGCACTTCGGGCAGTTGGTCGCGGCCGAGTTCGCTCGGTGTCTGGCTGCCCGGCTTGTACGGCAGAGGGGACGCTGCCACCAGCGGCCAGTTGCCGTCCGGCAGCGGTTCGTCCATGCCCTCCCACATCAGCCTCGTCGAGCCCTTGCGGCCGGAGTGGCCGAGCTGCACGCCGATCGCGGCTCCCGGCGCGTGCTCGTGCACGAAGTCGGTGACGCGCCGCCAGCCGTCGGCCTGCCGGTCGGTGTAGAGGCCGGTGCAGCCGGGGGTGATGCGTCCCTGAGGGGACACGCACACCATCTCCGTCATCACCAGTCCGGCTCCACCGAGG
This sequence comes from Streptomyces sp. NPDC001027, assembly GCF_040299045.1. Classification (NCBI taxonomy): domain Bacteria; kingdom Bacillati; phylum Actinomycetota; class Actinomycetes; order Kitasatosporales; family Streptomycetaceae; genus Streptomyces; species Streptomyces sp. NPDC001027. The sequence continues at coordinate 56,887 of NZ_JBEPBI010000002.1, read as the reverse complement.
GCGCGGGCGCCGAGGTGGACGAGGTGGAAGTCGCCGGGTAGACCGTCCACCGCCGAGTACATGTCCATGGGGGACACGACGACCCGGTTGCGCAGGGTCAGGCCGCGCAGCCGGAACGGGGTGAACATCGGGGGCGTCGCGGGCGGGCAGCCGAACTCGCGCTCCACGGCTCCGGTGAAGCGGGGGTCGCGCAGCCGCAGGTTGTCGTGGGTCACGCGGCGGCTGCGGGTGAGCAGGTTGAAGGCGAACCTGCGGGGCGGCTGACCGAGGTAGAGGCCGAGGTTCTCGAACCATTCCAGGCTGGCGCGGGCAGCCCGCTGGGTGGAGGCGACGACGGGTCTGCGTTCCTCTTCGTAAGCGGTTGCCGCCGTGTTGAGGTCGGGGTGTTCGTCCAGGCTGGCGGCGAGCGCCAGCGCGTCCTCGACGGCCAGCTTGGTGCCGGAGCCGATCGAGAAGTGGGCGGTGTGTGCGGCGTCGCCCAGGAGGACCACGTTGCGGTGCGACCACCGTGCGTTGACGACCGTGCGGAAGGTGGTCCAGACGGAGTTGTTGGACTTCAGGGGCCGGCCGCCGAGCGCGTCGGCGAAGATCTTGGCGCAGCGTGCGACGGACTCGGGTTCGTCGAGTTCGTCGAAACCGTTTGCTCGCCACACTTCCTCGCGCATCTCGACGATCACGGTCGAGGTGTCGGCCGCGTAGGGGTAGCCGTGCAGTTGCATCACGCCGTGCTCGGTCTCGGCGATCTCGAAACGGAAGGCGTCGAAGGCGAAGTCCGCGGCGAGCCAGATGTAACGGCAGCGGTGGCCGGTGACCCGGGGCCCGAACGCCTCCGCGTACGTCTCCCTGGTGGCGCTGTGCACTCCGTCGGCGGCGATGACGAGGTCGTACTCCTGTGTCAGACGGGCCAGGGCGGGCGCCTGCGTACGGAAACGCAGGTCGACGCCGAGGGAGCGGCAGCGCTCGTGCAGGATCTCCAGCAGTCTGCGGCGGCCGAGCGCGGCGAAGCCGTGTCCGCCGGAGGTGTGGCGGACGCCGCGGTGGACGATGTCTATGTCGTCCCACCTGACGAAGTCCTCCCGCAGGGAGCGGTACACGACCGGGTCGGCGTGCTCGATGCCGCCCAGTGTCTCGTCGGAGAGGACGACGCCGAAGCCGAAGGTGTCGTCGGGTGCGTTGCGCTCCCAGAGGGTGATTTCGCGGCCGGGATCGAGGCGTTTGAGCAGGGCCGCCGCGTAGAGGCCGCCCGGGCCGCCGCCGATGATCGCGATACGCCGCGGGCGGCCGGGCGGGGCGGACGGCTGCGGGTGTCCGGGCGGGGCTGGTCGCGGGCTGCGGCGGGCTTCGGCATCGACGTCGCTCCGAAGCGCGGGAGCCGTCGCCGCCGTCGACGCCGTCGGCATCGACGTGCTGCCGGCCTCCGTCCCGGAAAGCGGTGTCGCCGGCTTTGCCGTTTCGGTAAGCGGTGTCTCGGAGTCCGTCGCTGCCCCGGGAACCGTAGTCCGGGAAACCGGCTTCACAAAGGTTGCCGTAGCCGTTTCCGCAAGCGATTCCCTCGCCGTTGCCGTTTCCGAGACCGGCTTCCTCGAAGGCTTCGTTTCGGAAACCGGTGTCGCAATGTCCGCCGTCGACCCAGCCCTCACCCCCGCAGCCACCGTCCCGGAAGGCGGTGTCGTGGAAGGCGTTGTTTTCGAAGGCGGTTTCATCGGCCGCGCCACTTCGGGGGGCGCTTCTGGGTGAACGCCTCGTGGAACTCGGCGTAGTCCTCGCCGTTCATGAGCAGGGCCTGGGTGGAGGCGTCGAGTTCCACGGAGGCCGCGAGCGGCATGTCCAGTTCGGCTGTCAGCAGCGCCTTGGTCTGCGCGTAGGCGAGTGCCGGGCCGTCGGCCAGGCGGCGGGCCAGGGCGTGGGCGGCCTCGTCGGCCTGCCCTTCCTCGGTCAGTTCGCTGATCAGGCCGATCCGCTCGGCCTCGGGGGCGCGGACGGGTTCGCCGAGCATGAGGAGCCGGGTGGCGTGGCCGAGTCCGACGATCCGGGGCAGCAGGTAGGCGGCTCCCATGTCACCGCCGGAGAGGCCGACGCGGGTGAAGAGGAACGCGAAGCGGGCGCCGGGGTCGGCGATCCGGAAGTCGGCGGCCAGTGCGAGGACCGCGCCGGCGCCGGCCGCCACCCCGTGCACGGCCGCGATGACCGGGAACGGGCATTCCCGCAGGGCCCGTACGACCTGGCCGGTCATCCGGTTGAAGTCGAGGAGCTGGGCGGTGTCCATGCCGAGGGTGGCGCCGATGATCTCGTCGACGTCGCCTCCGGAGCAGAAGCCGCGGCCTTCGCCGGCCAGCACCAGGGCGCGGACCGACCGCTCCCTGGACAGCTCGGCGAGCAGGTCGCGCAGGTCGGCGTAGGCGCCGAAGGTGAGGGCGTTGAGCTTTTCCGGGCGGGCGAGGGTGACGGTGGCGACGCCGTCGTCGTGCTCGACGTGCAGATGACGCCAGTCGGGGGTGCGGGCGGCGGAGCCGGTGAAGGGACTCATGAGGGCGGCCTCCTCGACGGTCGCCTTCGAAGTTATCACCCTCCCGTGACTGTCGTCATGAGTGCGCGATATACGAGGGGGGCACAATCGCCCTGTATCGCCGTGTCACGGCACGGCGTGCGCCCGTCACACACGTCACCGGTCGTCGATAAGGCGGTAACAAGCGGATCAGGTGCGCGAGGGAGGGCGTTCACGCGGGTAAGCCGCTCGACAGCGGGGTCTGAACGTCCCGCGCGGTGCCCGCCGAGCACCTCTGCCGGAGGTCGCCGTACCATTCCTGAAATTGAAGGCAGGACCGCCTGATGTCGATCACGGGAACCTGCGCCATGAACGGACTCGCCTTGCACGAACGCCCCTCCGACTCCGCCGCCTCCTGGCGAATCGCACTGCCGCACTCTGCCGCGGCCGTGCCGGTGGCGCGTGCACTGGTCCGTACCGCGCTGGCCGAGCTGAAGCACGGGGCGGACAGCGACACGGCGGAGCTGCTCACGGCCGAGCTGGTGGCGAACGCCGTGGAGCACACCGCCGGGGACGCGCCGATAGAGCTGGTCGTGGAGCTGCATCCGGGCGGCTGCCAGGTCGAGGTGCACGACGCCGACCCGGAGCCGCCGGGCGACCTCACCCGTCCCGCCGGCGTGGAGCCCGACCCCTGGCAGGAGCACGGACGCGGGCTGCTGCTGATCCGCGCGCTCAGCTCGTCCTGCGGGCACCGGCCCACCGATCAGGGCAAGGCGGTGTGGTTCCGGCTGGCCGCGGTGCCGCCGCAGCGCAGCCCGCGCCCGGCGTGAGCGGCGCGCCCCGGGCGTGAGCGGCGCGTGCGGCGTGAGCGGCGCGTGCCGGTTCAGCGCCGCGGGTGTCCGGCGAGGGTGGCGACCAGGACGGCCTTGATGGTGTGCAGACGGTTCTCCGCCTCGTCGAAGACGACGGAGTGCTCCGATTCGAAGACCTCGTCGGTCACCTCGAGGCAGTCGAGGCCGTGGCTGTCGAATATCCCCTGGCCGACCGCGGTGCCGAGGTCGTGGAAGGCCGGCAGGCAGTGCAGGAACCGGACGTCCGGGTTGCCGGTGGCGCGCAGGACGTCCATGGTGACGGCGTAGGGGCCGAGGGCGGCGATCCGCTCGCCCCAGACCTCCTTGGGCTCGCCCATGGAGACCCAGACGTCGGTGGCGACGAAGTCGGCGCCGCGCACGCCCTCGGCGACGTCCTCGGTGAGCAGGACGGCGGCCCCGCTGTCCGCGGCGAGCTCGCGGGCCTTCGCGACGACCTCCTCGGCCGGCCAGTACTCCTTCGGCGCGACGATGCGGACGTCCATGCCGAGCAGCGCCCCGGTGATCAGGTAGGAGTTGCCCATGTTGAAGCGCGCGTCGCCGAGGTAGGCGAAGGCGATGCGGCCGTCCAGGCCCTTGGCGCAGTGCTCGGTCATGGTGAGCACGTCGGCGAGCATCTGGGTGGGGTGCCAGTCGTCGGTGAGCCCGTTGAAGACCGGCACGCCCGCGTGGGCGGCGAGCTCCTCGACCTTGTGCTGGCTGTCGCCGCGGTACTCGATGCCGTCGTACATGCGGCCCAGCACGCGCGCGGTGTCCTTCACCGACTCCTTGTGGCCTATCTGGGAGCCTGCCGGGTCCAGATAGGTGGTGGAGGCGCCCTGGTCGGCGGCGGCGACCTCGAACGCGCAGCGGGTGCGCGTCGAGGTCTTCTCGAAGATGAGGGCGATGTTCCTGCCGCGCAGGTGCTGCACCTCGGTCCCGGCCTTCTTGGCGGCCTTCAGCTCGGCGGCCAGCTCGACCAGGCCGCGGAACTCCTCCCCCGTGAAGTCCAGCTCCTTGAGGAAGTGGCGGCCGGCGAGGGCGGTCGGGACAGTCGCCATGGGGGCGCTCCAGAGGTACGAGAACAGGACACTGGAACTCTATACGAAGATTGGCATTTCTATACAGGGCTGCGCTCGACCGGGCAGCTCATGCAGCGCGGGCCCCCTCTCCCCCGGCCGAGTTCGCTGCCGGGGATCTCTATCACTTCGATTCCCTGTTTCCGCAGGTGGGTGTTGGTGGTGACGTTGCGCTCGTAGGCGATGACGACGCCCGGCTCGACGGCGAGCACGTTGCAGCCGTCGTCCCACTGCTCGCGTTCGGCGGCATGCACGTCCTGGGTGGCGGTGAGCACCCGGATCTCGCTGAGGCCGAGGGCCGCGGCGATGGCGCGGTGCATGTGCTCCGGCGGGTGGTCGGTGACCTTCAGCTCCTTCTCGCCGACGCCCGGTTCGATGGTGTACGAGCGGAGCATGCCGAGGCCCGCGTACTGGGTGAAGGTGTCGCCGTCGACCATCGTCATCACCGTGTCGAGGTGCATGAAGGCCCGCCGCTTGGGCATGTCGAGCGCCACGATGGTCTCGGCCGAGCCGGCGGCGAACAGCTTGTGGGCGAGCATCTCGACAGCCTGCGGGGTGGTGCGCTCGCTCATGCCGATCAGCACGGCGCCGTTGCCGATGACGAGGACGTCCCCGCCCTCGATGGTGGACGGGTAGTCGGCCTGGCCCTCGGACCACACGCGGAACGTCTCGCCGCGGAACAGGGGGTGATGCCGGTAGATGGCCTCGAAGTGGACGGTCTCGCGCTGCCGGGCCGGCCAGCGCATGGCGTTGATGGCGACGCCGTCGTAGATCCAGGCAGAGGTGTCGCGGGTGAAGAGGTGGTTGGGCAGCGGGTCGAGGAGGAAGTCGTCGAGTTCCATGACATGGAAGCGCACGGACGTCGGTTCGGGATGCGCTTCGAGGAACTCCCGCTTGGTCATGCCGCCGACGAGGGCCTCGGCCAGCTGCGGGGCGGGGAGGTCCTGGAAGGCGGCGCGAAGGTGGTCGGTGGCGAGCACCCCGTATTCCTTCTCGTCGAAGACGCGGTCCAGGACGAGCGCGCGGGCCGCCGGGATCGCCAGGACCTCGGTGAGGAGGTCGCCGAAGAGGTGGACGGCGACGCCGCGGTCGCGCAGCACGTCGGCGAACCCGTCGTGCTCGGCGCGCGCCCGGCGCACCCAGAGCACGTCGTCGAAGAGAAGTGCGTCCTTGTTGCTGGGTGTGAGCCTTTTGAGCTCGAGATCCGGCCGGTGCAGGATGACGCGGCGCAGGCGCCCGGCTTCGGAGTCGACATGGAATCCCATGCCTCCATCCTGACCACCGAGGACCGGCTTCACCCGCTACCGGACCGTTTCCGCACTGGCTTGTTCCACTCACCGGCCTCGTACCGCTCACCGGCTTGCCCCACCCCGGTTTTCGTCCTCTTGACGACAAGGGGAGGGCGGACTATCGTTTTCTTATCGTCGCTTTGACGAGAAACGAGACCGAGGGGGGTCACTCATGGCCGACATCACCCGGCGCCTGGGCTGGCGCCATCTGCGCGGCGCTCCGACCGCGCACATACGCCACCACCGCTCCGGCAAGCTGGCGCACGACGGGCCCGGGCTCAGCTTCTGGTACCGCGCGCTGAGCGCCGCACTCTCCGAGGTGCCGGTCGACGACCGCGAGCTGGCCATGACGTTCCACGCCCGCACCGTCGACTTCCAGGACGTGGCGGTCCAGGCCACGGTGACGTACCGGATCAGCGACCCGGCCGTGGCCGCCGCCCGTCTGGACTTCTCCATCGACCCGGACACCGGGGCGTGGCGCGGCGCGCCGCTCGAACAGCTCGGCACCCTGCTGACCGAGACGGCGCAGCAGCACGCGCTGGACGTCCTCGCTCGCACCTCGTTGTCGTCAGCGCTGGTGGACGGCGTGACGGCCGTGCGGGAGCGGGTCGCCGCGGGGCTTGCGGCGGAGCCGCGGTTGCCGGCCACCGGCATCGAGATCGTGGCCGTGCGGGTGGTGGCGCTCCGCCCGGAGCCCGAGGTGGAGCGGGCGCTGCGGACTCCGGCGCGCGAGCTGATCCAGCAGGAGGCCGACCGGGCGACGTACGAGCGGCGGGCGGTGGCCGTCGAACGGGAGCGGACGATCGCCGAGAACGAGCTGGCCAGCAAGATCGAGCTGGCCCGCCGTGAGGAGCAGCTGGTCGAGCAGCGCGGCACGAACACCCGTCGTGAGGCGGAGGAGAGCGCGGCCGCGGACAAGGTCCGGGCCGAGGCCGAGGCGACGCGGACCGTGCGGCTCTCGGAGGCGGAGGCGGCCCGGTCGGTGAAGCTCGCGGAGGCGGAGGCGGCGAAGCAGATACAGCTGGCGGACGCCGAAGCGCTGCGCACCGAGCGGCTGGCGCAGGCGGAGGCGGTGCGACTGGCCCGGCTCTCCGAGGCGGAGGCGGCACGCTCGGTGCAGCTCGCCCGCGCCGAGGCGCAGGCGGCACGCGAGGTCGGCGAGGCACGCGCCCAGGCGCAGGCCGCGTGGCTGCGGGTGCACGGGGACGTCGACGTGGCGACGCTGCACGCCCTCACCGGGACGCGACTCGCGGAGAACCTGCCGCACATCGACAGCGTGACGATCTCGCCGGACGTGCTGACGGGGCTGCTCGCCAAGCTGGGAGCGGCTCGGTGAGTCTCGCCCCGCGGGCCGTGCTGGTCCATCGCACCACGGAGTACGAGGAGTTGACGGCCCGGCACGGCACGCACGGTCAGGCCGCCTTCTTCCTCTCCTCGCGGGGCCGGGACATCGAGGAGGTCGCCGAACGCCACCGGCGCACCCGGCGGGCGCTGGCGGAGGTGACGGCCGCCATTCCCCTGACATGGCGTCAGACAAGGGTGGAGCGGGGCGACTTGGACCGTTTTCTGTTCGCGCCGGAGGACGTGGTGGTCGTGGTCGGCCAGGACGGCCTGGTGGCGAACGTCGCCAAGTACCTGACGGGGCAACCGGTGGTGGGCATCGACAGCGACCCCGGCCGCAACCCGGGCGTACTGGTGCGTCACCGGCCGCAGGACGCCGCGTCGCTCCTGCGCTCCGTGGCGGCGGCGGGCGCCGGCACGGAGGAGCTGACCATGGTGGAGGCGGTCGCCGACGACACCCAGCGGCTGCTGGCGCTCAATGAGATCTACCTGGGCGCCGCCGGTCACCAGACCGCCCGTTACCGCCTGGGCCTCGACGGCGACGGGGGCGCCGTCGAGGCCCAGGCCTCCTCCGGGGTGCTGGTGGGCACGGGCACCGGGGCGACCGGCTGGCTCCGGTCGGTGTGGCAGGAGCGGGGCGGGGCCGGGGGCGAGGGTCGCCTGCGGCTGCCGGGGCCGACGGAGGACCGGCTGGTGTGGTTCGTCCGGGAGGCCTGGCCGTCCCCGGCGACCGGCACGTCCCTGGTCGCGGGAGAGCTCGCGGCCGACGGCCGGCTGACGCTGACCGTCGAGTCGGAGCGCCTCATCGCCTTCGGCGACGGCATCGAGAGCGACGCGCTGGAGCTGACATGGGGGCAGCGGGTGCGGGTGGGGGTGTGCGGGGAGCGGCTGCGGCTCGCGGGGTGACGGGCGTCGGCGTCCCCGCCCTCGCGGCCCCCGCCTCGCCCGGTCCCCCGCGCTGTCGGTCGACGGTCACGGGGACCGCCTGCGCCCCGGTCGTCCGCCCCGACCGACCGCCCCGGTCGGACACGCTCCGGAACCTCGCCCGGTCCACCACGCGGACGACGACGGGGACTGCCTGGTCGGTCGCAGTGCGGTCGGCGACGAGATTCCCTACGCGTTCTGCGGCGGCGCGTGCGCGCAGCGGAATCGCGGGCACGCGGGGCCCGGGCCGGTGGTCCGAGCGACCGGAGTGAGCGATCCGCACGTGCCGCTCGGGGTGGGACACGTTCGCGGCCCGCCCCGACGCCGCCTCCGCGACGGCACGCGGTGCGTCGCGGGACGGGCCGGACGGGCTGCCCCGGTCGAACGCGTCGGACCGGGGTCGACCCGATCGAACGCGTCGGACGGGGGCCGGCCCGGATCGGACGGGCTGACCCGGCCGGACGGGCCAGACGGGCTGGACCGGGCCGAACCGGGCCGGACGGGGCGGATCCGGCGGGGTGGGCTGGATCCGGCGGGGTGGGGTGGGGGTTGTCGGTCAGGGCCTCACAGGCGGGGGTCCACCGGTTCCGATTCCAGGGCGAGGACTCCGAAGACGGCCTCGTGGACGCGCCACAGGGGCTCGCCCTCCGCCAGCCGGGAAAGGGCCTCCAGGCCGAGGGCGTACTCGCGGATCGCCAGCGACCGCTTGTGGTTGAGGAAGCGGCCGCGCAGGCGGGCGAGGTTGTCGGGGCGGGTGTACTCCGGGCCGTAGATGATCCGGAGGTACTCGCGGCCCCGGCACTTGATGCCGGGCTGCACCAGGCGGCCCTCCCCGTCCCGGCACAGGGCGCCCAGCGGTTTGACGACCATGCCCTCGCCGCCGCGTCCGGTCATCTCCAGCCACCAGTCGACGCCGGCCCGGACCGACTCGGGGTCGGCGGTGTCGACGTAGAGGCGGCGGGTGGTGCGGAGCAGGCCTGTGGTGTCGTGCTCCACCAGCCGGTCGAGGAGCGAGAGCTGCTCGTCGTGCGGCAGGGCGGCGAGGCTGCGGCCCTGGACGGCGAGGATCTGGAACGGGGCGAGCGCCACGCCGTCGAGACCGTCCGTGGTCCAGCAGTAGCGCCGGTAGGCCTCGGTGAACGCCGCCGCGTCCGAGGCGCGTTCACGCTGGCGGGCGAGGAGGTCCGCGACGTCGACGCCCCGGGCTGCGGCGCCGTCCAGCGCGGCGAGCGCACCCGGGAAGACCGCGCCGGACGCGGCGCCCACGGCCGCGTACTGCGAGCGCAGCAGGCCGGACGCCTTCAGCGACCACGGCATCAGCTCGGCGTCCAGCAGCAGCCAGTCGGTGTCCAGCTCCGTCCAGAGGCCGGCCGCGTCCACCGCCGTCCGTATCCGGCCGAGGACCTCCTCGGTGACCTTCGCGTCGTCGAAGAACGGGCGGCCGGTGCGGGTGTAGAGGGACCCGGTCGGGCCCTGGTCGCCGCCGACGGTTCCGAAACGCTTACGGGCCGTTTCCGCGTCCCGGCAGACCAGGGCCACCGCCCGCGAGCCCATGTGCTTCTCCTCGCACACGACTCGCGCGACGCCGTCGCGTGCGTACTGTGCGAACGCCTCCGCCGGGTGCTCGAGGTAGCCGTCCACCCGGCTGGTGGCGGTGGGGGCCATGGTCGGCGGGAGGTAGGGCAGCAGGCGCGGGTCGACGGCGAACCGGCTCATGACCTCTAGGGCAGCGGCGGCGTTCTCCTCCCGGATCGAGATGCGGCTCTGGCCCTCGTAACGGGTTTCCACGATGCGTCGGCCGTGGACGTCGGCCAGGTCCAGCGGACGGCCGTCGTGACCGCCCGGAGCCTCGGACCGCAGCGGCTTCACCGGCTCGTACCAGACCTGCTCCGCCGGGACGTCGACCAGCTCGCGCTCCGGCCAGCGCAGCGCGGTCAGCTTGCCGCCGAAGACGGCGCCGGTGTCCAGGCAGATGGTGTTGTTCAGCCAGGTGGCCTCGGGCACGGGCGTGTGGCCGTAGACCACGGCCGCGCGGCCCCGGTAGTCCTCGGCCCACGGGTAGCGCACCGGCAGGCCGAACTCGTCGGTCTCGCCGGTGGTCTCGCCGTACAGCGCGTGCGAGCGGACGCGGCCGGAGGTGCGGCCGTGGTACTTCTCCGGCAGGCCCGCGTGGCAGACCACCAGCCGGCCGCCGTCGAGGACGTAGTGGCTGACCAGTTTGTCGATGAACTCCCTTACCTCGGCACGGAACTCCTCGCTCTCGCCCTCCATCTGCTCGATGGTCTCGGCGAGTCCATGGGTGTGCTGGACGTTGCGGCCCTTGAGGAACCGGCCGTACTTGTTCTCGTGGTTGCCGGGGACGCACAGGGCGTTGCCCGACTTGACCATGGACATCACGCGGCGCAGCACGCCCGGGCTGTCCGGGCCGCGGTCGACGAGGTCGCCGACGAACACGGCCTGCCGGCCCTCCGGGTGGACGCCGTCGGCGTACCCCAACTTGCCGAGCAGCGACTCCAGTTCAACGGCGCAGCCGTGGATGTCGCCGATGACGTCGAAGGGTCCGGTGAGGTGGGTCAGGTCGTTGAAGCGCTTCTCGGTGACGACGGCGGCGTTCTCGACGTCCTCGACGCCCCGCAGGATGTGCACCTTGCGGAAGCCTTCGCGTTCCAGGCCTCGCAGGGAGCGCCGCAGTTCGCGGATGTGGCGCTGGATGACGCGGCGCGGCATGTCGGCGCGGTCGGTGCGGGCGGCGTTGCGCTGCGCGCACACCTCTTCGGGCACGTCCAGCACGACGGCGATGGGCAGCACGTCGTACTGGCGTGCCAGGTCGACGAGTCGGCGTCGGGCCTCGGGCTGCACGCTGGTCGCGTCGACGACCGTGCGGCGGCCGGCCGCGAGCCGTTTGCCGGCGATGTAGTGCAGGACGTCGAAGGCGTCCCGGGTGGCGCTCTGGTCGTTCTCGTCGTCGGAGACGAGACCCCGGCAGAAGTCGGAGGAGATGATCTCGGTGGGCTTGAAGTGGCGGCGGGCGAAGGTGGACTTGCCGGCCCCGGACGCGCCGACGAGCACGACGAGGGAGAGGTCGGTGACGGGCAGCACACGGGCCCGCTTCGGGGGAACGTCGGTGTCGGTCATGCTGCCTTCGCCTCCTTCTTCTCGTCGCCGGCGCCGGCGCCGGCGGTGCTCATCTCGAAAACGGCCATCTGGGTGGGCGGGCCGACCTCCGGGTCGTCCGGTCCGACGGGGGTGAACCGGACGTCGTACCCGTGGCGTTCGGCGACCTGGGTCGCCCAGCCGCGGAACTCCTCGCGGGTCCACTCGAAGCGGTGGTCGCCGTGCCGGACGTGACCGGCCGGCAGGCTCTCCCAGCGCACGTTGTACTCGACGTTCGGGGTGGTCACGAGGACCGTGCGCGGGCGGGCCGAGCCGAACACCGCGTACTCCAGGGCGGGCAGCCGGGGCAGGTCGAGGTGTTCGATCACCTCGCTGAGGACGGCGGCGTCGTAGCCCTTGAGGCGGGTGTCGGTGTACGCGAGGGAGCCCTGCAGGAGCCGCACGCGTGACGCCTGCCGCTCCCCCATGCGGTCGAGCTTCAGCCGGCGGGAGGCGATGGCGAGCGCGCGCATCGACACGTCGACGCCGACGATCTCGGTGAACCGCGGGTCCTTGAGCAGGGCCTGCACCAGCTGGCCCTGGCCGCAGCCGAGGTCGAGGACCCGGGCCGCGCCCGCCCCGGTCAGCGCGGCGACGATCGCGTCCCGGCGCTGCACGGCCAGCGGGGTGGGCCTGCTCTCCGTCTCGGCCTCCGCCTCGACCGCGTTGTCGATGTCCTCGACCTCGCTGTCGTCGGCCTCGGCGAGCCGGACCAGTTCGAGCCGCTCCATCGCCTGCCGGGTCAGCGACCAGCGGCGGGAGAGGTATCGGCTGGTGATCAGCTTCTGTTCGGGGTGGTCGGGCAGCCAGCCCTCTCCGGCGCGCAGCAGCTTGTCGACCTCGTCGGAGGACACCCAGTAGTGCTTGGCGTCGTCGAGGACGGGCAGCAGGACGTAGAGGTGGCGCAGGGCCTCGGCGAGGGTCAGACTCTGCGACTCCAGGACCAGGCTCACATACCGGGAGTCGCCCCACTGCGGGAACTCCGTGTCGAGGGCGACCGGTTCGGCGCTCACCGTCCAGCCGAGCGGCTCGAACAGGGCGCGGACCAGGCCGGGGCCGCCGCGGGCGGGCAGCGCGGGCACCTCGATACGCAACTGCCGCGTCTGTGAAGGGAGTTCCGGCTTCGTCGCGCAGACGCCGCGCATCGCGCTGGAGAACACGCCGCTGAGCGCCACCGCGAGCAGCGAGGAGGCCGCGTAGGGGCGGTCGTTGACGTACTGGGCGAGAGCCGCGTCGGGGGCGCCGCCGCGGCCTTTGCCCTTGCCGCGCCGGACGAGCGCCACGGCGTCGACCTCCAGCAGCAGCGCCGCGGTGCAGCGCTCGGCGTCGGCCTGTGGGTAGAAGACGTGGGCCGTGCCGTAGGAGGTCGTGAACGCCTGCGATTTCTCCGGGTGCTTGTGCAGCAGGAAGCCCAGGTCGGTGGCGGGGCGTTCGGGGGCGCCGGCGGTGCTGATCGTCAGGAACACGGTGGGTGCCTCGGAAGAGTGCGGATGGGGTGCGGGGGCGCTTGTCGCATGCTCACGCGCCCTCCAACCTAGCGACATCCCTTCGTCGGCACGCGGGAATTTCGACGCCGCCGAGCGGCCGTCGGCCCTGGTCAGCCCTGGTAAGCCCCTGGTCGGTCCTGATCGCCCCGGGGACGGGAGCGGAACGGGACGCGTCCCAGGGCCCGGCAACCCGGACCTGGGCCTGGGCCTGGGCCTGGGACCAAGCTCGGACCCAGGCCCCAGGCTCAGACTCACCCGGGGTGCTACGGCAGTTGCGTCTGCACCTGGGCCGAGATCAGTTCCAGGTGGTCCAGGTCGTGCAGGTCCAGGACCTGGAGGTACATCCGCCGGGAACCGATCTCGGCGAAGCGGCCGACCTTGTCGACGACCTCGGCCGGGGAGCCGGCCAGCCCGTTGGCGCGGAGCTCGTCGACCTCGCGGCCGATAGCGGCGGCCCGCCGGGCGAGCTCCTGCTCGTCCCGGCCGACGCAGACGACGAGGGCGTTGGACAGGGTGATCGTGTCCGCGTCGCGTCCGATCTCCTCGGCGGCGGCCCGCACCCGGCCGAACTGCCGCTCGCTGTCCGCGACCGTGCCGAACGGCATGTTGAACTCGTCGGCGAACCGGGCGGCGAGCCGCGGGGTGCGGGTCGCGCCGTTGCCGCCGATCAGCACGGGGACCTTCGCCTGTGCGGGCTTGGGCAGCGCGGGCGAACCGGCGAGCTCGTAGTACGTCCCGTGGAAGTCGAAGGTCTTGCCGAGCTCGGTGGCCCACAGGCCGGTGACGATCTCCAGCTGCTCCTCCAGCCGGCCGATCTTCTCCTTCGGGAAGGGAATGCCGTACGCCTTGTGCTCCTCCTCGAACCAGCCGGCGCCCAGGCCCAGTTCGATGCGCCCGCCGGACATCTGGTCCACCTGCGCCACCTGGATGGCGAGCACGCCGGGCAGCCGGAAGGTGCCGGCGGTCATCAGCGTGCCGAGGCGGATGCGCTTGGTCTCCCGGGCGAGACCGGCGAGGGTGATCCAGGCGTCCGTGGGGCCCGGCAGACCGCTCACGTCGCCCATCTTCAGATAGTGATCGGACCGGAAGAAGGCGTCGAACCCGAGGTCCTCGGTGGCTTTCGCCACGGTGAGGAGGGTGTCGTAGGTCGCCCCCTGCTGGGGCTCGGTGAAGATGCGAAGATCCATGTCCCCATCCTGCACGCCGACCGGCCCGTCGACGCCATCGGCCCGTCGACCCCGCCGGTCCGGCCGCCGGCCGATTCGGGGAGGACGAAGTCGCGCCCGGCGACACGCTCGCCCTTCCGGCGCCGACACCCAACCGTTGCGGCGATGCGCTCACCGCTCCGGTAAGGCGGCCTCCCGCTCCTCGCGCTCCTCGCGCGCCGCCAGCTTGCGCAGCATCTCCAGGACCCGGTCCCTGGACTCGTCCGCCGCGTCGATGGCCTCCATGCACTTCCAGTACGTGCCCTGGTCGTCCGCCGAGCTCGCCAGGCCCACCAGGGCGATGCCGACCTCGCCGAGCAGGCCTGCCAGATCGAGCAGCGCCTGCCGGGCGTCCGCCAGCTCGGTCAGCCGGGCGGCGAGCAGATCGCCCGGATCGAGGTCCGGAGCGCCCAGCACACCGCAGCCCCGGCCGGCCAGCTCGGTCAGGCCCAGCGCCTCGCCGCGCAGTTCGGGCGGGCCCGAGACGGCGAGGCGACTGCCGATCGCCTGCGCCAGGGCCTGCGCCTGCCACACCTGCGTGAGGATCTCCGCACCTTCGCCGCTGCCCGCCAGCTCGCGTCTGCTCGTCAGGATGAGCCGCACCGCGTCCATACGCCGCCCCGTCTGTCCCCGACGTGCTGGATCGCACGTCCGCCCGAACACCCTTGTTCACTACCCAGAGTGAGGGTGCGAGGGGCGAAAAGCCAGAGGATGACGGAAATCTGTGGACAACAAATCGATTTCGATCCGCCGTTCGACTGCGGAGAGTGAAAACGGATGAGAAGGCTCCGCTGACGTCGCCCTGCCGCCCTGCCGCCACGCCGCCACGGGACCTCACCGAGGGACGGCACGAGGAGCGGCACTGAAGGCTGGCGCTGAAGGGCCGCGCTGAAGGCCGCACTGACGAGCGACGGCTAAGGAGCGGGAAATCTGCGCTCGTTGCGGTCGATCTTCGCGTCCAGCGCCGCCAGCGGGTCGATGCCGAGCACCTCGCACAGTTGCAGCAGATAGGCGAGCACGTCGGCGACCTCGTCCGTCACCCGGTGGGCGGTGTCCGCGTCGTCCATCACGCGGGCCGACTCCTCCGGCGTCAGCCACTGGAAGATCTCGACGAGTTCCGAGGCCTCCACGCTGAGCGCGGCGACGAGGTTCTTGGGCGTGTGGAAGGGCTGCCAGTTCCGCACGGCCGCGAACTCGGCCAGTCTGCGCTGCAGTTTCGCCACATCCAGGTGTCGTTCTGTCACGGACCCAGGTCTACCACCGTCACCCCGTCCGTACGGGCGGCCCAGGATCCGTCGCTGACCGCGCCGACGCAGCGGATGTGCCCCCGGTCGGCCATCCGGACGGCCAGGCGCAGCAGTTCGGCGCGCTGCCGGACGTCGAGGCCGCGGTCGAGGCCGTCGGCGAGCAGGGTGAGGGTCTGCGTCGCGGCCGGAACCTCGCCGGCCGGGTCCACGTCGAGGACGCCCGGCCCGGTGAGCAGCACCAGGGCGAGCGCGAGGTAGCGCAGTTCGCCGTATCCCAGCCGGGCGAGTTCCGTGCGTCCGCCGCCGGCGCGGTCGAGCACCGCGCGGACCGTGCCGTCGGGCAGCGGCTCGGCGCGCAGGTCCAGCACCGGCCCCGCGGGTCCGGCGGATCCGGCGGACAGCGCGGCCACCAGCGCCGCGTGCCGGCGCCCGCACTCCTCGCGGGTGCGCCACAGGACGTCGGCGAGGTTGTCGCAGCCGGTCAGCAGGCGGCCGGAGCCGGTGGGGACGGGGACGCCCATCCAGTCGGGCTGCGGGTCGCAGGCGAAGACCGACCGCAGGGCGACCACCATCTGCTCGGCGGCGGCGAGCACCTGCCGCTGGCCTTCGGTCTTGCCCGCCACGCGCAGCGGCAGCAGCGCGGTGCCGAGCCGGTCGTCGGGCAGCGGGGCGCGCGTCACCGGCGCGGAGCCGCCGGTGTGCCAGGCGGCCTGCACGGTGCGCCGTCCGGGATCGCGCAGCGCCGTCTCCAGGAGCACGACGCCGCCCGCGCTCAGCCGTTCGCCCACGATGCGCAGCTCCGGCTCGGCCTGCACGGCGACGTCGAGCCGGACCGGCCCCGCGGGGCCGTCGGCCGTGCAGCCGATGCGGAACCCCCGGCGGCGCTGGGCGTCGGGCCGCGCGCCCTGCGGCACGCACGCGGCCGGATCGGCGAACACCGCGGCCAGCCGCGCCCCTCCGCCGAGCCGCGCCAGCGCCTCGTAGGCCCGCAGCGCGGTGCTCTTGCCGCTGCCGCTGGCTCCGGTGAACAGGGTGACGGACCCCAGCAGGAAGCGCGCGCGCCGATGTCCCGCGAAGGCGGAGAGCCGCAATTCGGTGACGCAGGACCGTGGGTACCGCGGGGGTGCGGGCAGGGTGTCGGCGGGCTCGGGCGCCAGAGGGGCGCGCGGTGGCGCGAGCCCGCCGACGGTCGCCGTCCGCACGCCGCCGTGGGGCGCGGCCTGCTGCTGCGCCCCGCAGTGCGCCTGCGTCTGCGCGGGCACGGTGGGGGGCGCGTCCCCGGTCGGCGCCGCGTCGGGCGCGGTGTGCGGCCGGGGCGCGGCGTGCGGCAGCGGGGCGGAGGGGGGAAGCGACGAGGGCATGTCCGGACGGTAGGACTCCGCCGTCAGCCGAACCGTTACGCCCGGACGAGCTTCCCACCATCGAGCGACGTGCCCCGCGCGCTCAGCCGCCCGGGGCGCCCGCCTCCTCCATGATCCCGCCGACCTCGGTGCCCGGCGGGGTGAGCAGGAAGACGTTGCGGTCGACCCGGTGCATACCGCTGGCCAGGCCGAAGACGACCCCGGTGGAGAAGTCCAGCACCCGTTTGGCGGTGTCGGTCTCCGCCCCGGTCAGGTCGAGCAGGACCGGGATGCCCGCCATCAGCGTCTCGGCGACCTCGCGGGCGTCCGCGAAGACGTTGACCCGCAGGACGACGAAGCGGCGCCGGGTCTCCGTCTCGGCGTCCGGGAGCGAGCGGTGGTCCACCGCCGAGGGCCACGCGTCCCGGCCGCGCAGCGGAACGACCTGAGCGAGCCCTTCCCACTGTTCATCGGTGACGTCGTAACGGTTCACCGGCACCCCCAGAACTGACTCGCCTTCAATGCATGCACCAGTCAATTCTTACGCCAAGTCACCCGTTCGGCCCAACAGCGACACGGACCGCCACCGCACCGGTCCCACCACGGGCCCCGCCCGTCTCTCCCCGACCGCCCCGCCTGCCCCGGCCCGCCCCGACCGGCCCCGCCGGAGTCCGGTCCTCGTCAGGCCGGCTTGCGGATGAAGCGGAGGGCGGCGGTGACGGCGGCCGTTCCGCGGATCATGCCCAGCTGGTTCCAGCCCAGGCCGAACTCGCCGCGGTCCACGGCGAACTCCGTGTCGAGGGTGAGGGCGTCGGCGTCCGCTCCGCTGACGCGCGCAGTGAGGGACTGCGGCCGGCTGATGCCGCGCACGGTGAGCTGACCGGTCACCTCGGCCGTCCCGTCGGCGCCGAGTGCGGCGGAGCGCACCACGAAGGTGATGTCGGGGTGGTTGTCGGCGTCGAAGAAGTCGGCGCCGCGCAGATGGGCGTCGCGCTTGGCGTTCTTCGTGTCGAGGGACGCCGCCTTCAGGGTCAGGGCGCCGGTGGCGGTGCCGTCGGCCGCCACCTCGCCGCCGCCGTCGACGGCGGTGAACACGCCCTTGACGGTGACCAGGCCCCACATCGTCCGGTGCGCGAGGGCGACGGTGGAGGCGCCCGCGTCGAGCTGCCACAGTCCGGTTTCCACGGCGACGGTCATGGCGGTACTCCTCGGTGGTCCAAATTTGGATGATGTGACTGCCACGCTAGCGGGTAATCCAAATCTGAACAACCAAGTCGTGCAAATTTGGACCACGGATACACTGGGCCCCATGGCAGAACCCGCTGATCAGCCCGCCGACCTGCCCGCCTGCCCGTCCGCGCAGGGCCCCGGCGGCGGCCTGCTGCCTCCCGAACTGCGCGGGTGGATGCTGCTGCTGGCGGCGACGGGAGCGGTGGAGCAACGGCTGCGTTCCGTGGTCAAGGACCGGCTGGACGTCTCGCACGACGAGTTCCTGGTCCTGTGCCTGCTGGCCGAGCAGCCCGGGCAGGGCCTGCGCATGACCCGTGTCGCCGAGCTGCTCGGACGCCCCAAGACCCGGCTGACGTACCAGATCGCCTGCCTGCAGCACGCCGGCCTCGTCACCCGCCAGTCCGTCTGCGGCGACAAGCGGGGGGTCGAGGCAGCCCTCACCGACAAGGCCCGCCGACTGCTGCAGGAAGCCTCCGCGGCGCTCGCCGAGACGGTCACCGCGGCACTGGACCAGGTCATGGGGCCCGAGCAGTGCGCCGCCCTGAGCGGCCTGCTGCCCGACGCCGGAGCCAGGGCCGAGGCACACGCGGAAGCACGCACAGAAGCGCACGCGGAAGCACACGCGGAAGCACACGCGGCGAGCGCCGGGGCCGGCGCCCGCGCCGCCGCGGATCCGGACCCGGCGGCCCGCGACTGACGGCCCGCGACTGACGACCCTCGCACGGGGCGCCGTCATGAGCGCTCACGTCGTCCGGCCGATCGGCCGGCGGGTTCCCGCGGGTAAAGCAAGCCGGTTACCCCTCTTGGCGCTCCCGCCTCCCCGGAACGCCATGAGTGCAGCGAATTGCCTTTGGCATATTCCATAAGCAAGCCCAGAAGGATTCGCCGACCGTCGCCCGGCGGCATGCAAGACGAAAGACCCGGACGGGTTTCGCCGCCGCCGGGGAAGGCGTCACGGGCCGTTCATGATCAATTGCTGCGCGGTCGCGGCGGCCGGTCGATCGCCTGCCACCTCGGACACCCGCGGCCGCGAGCCGAGTTGCACGAACGCCGGGCGGTCGCCGCCGAAGCCGGGCGCACCGAAAGCCCGTTGCGGCGCGCCGTCCGCCGACGGACGCAAGCCGAAGCCAAGGGCCGGACGAGCTGCTGCAACGCGCGTCGGCCACAACGAACCCAAGGGCGGTCACCGGTCGACTGATCAGCCCCAAACCTTAAACACAAATTACACACATCCTCTCTTCATACCGGCTCCTCATGGTCTAGATTGACCTTGCTTCGGCCGTTCGAACACGAGGCGACCCGTAATGATCTATTGGTCTGGCACTGTGCGAGGCCGGTGAGCGGTCCTCGACGCCGGACGTGGGGGTGATCAATTCTTTGGGCCCTGGAGGGGCTTGGACGCGGGGAGCGTCCGAGGTCTTCGACGGGTCGCCGCGCACCTCGAGAGACGGGCAGGACGCATGCGTCCACTGCCGCCGGGGTGGGTGTTCACATAGCGCTGGGATACCGGGACTTCATGCGCGGGAGGCGGGGGCCTGCTGCGGGAGGAACAGCGCGACACGGGGGGCGGGGGCCTCCGAGGGGAGGGACAGTACGGGGGGCGGGGGCCTCCCGGGGGAGGAATCAGTGTTAGGCGAACACGTCGAACCACTGGGGAACCTGGGGGGTTCTGTGCGGCAAGGGGAGCTAGTCAGCCCGTTTCCGTCGGCACGCGGGCGTCTGGAGAACGACACGATCAGCCGGCCCGCGCTCGACTGGGAGCAGCGGTACAGACGTACCGTGATCATCAGCGACACCGTGGCCACCGCCTTCGTGGTGGCGGGGATCGGCAATTTCTTCGGGGCCCGGGACGCGGCCAACTGGCATGAGAAGTGGGGCATTCTCGCGTTCGGCACGGAACTGCTGGTGCTGGGGGCGCTGGCGGTCAGCCGGTCGTGGGCGCCGGCCGTGCTCGGCCAGGGCGCCGAGGAGTTCCGCCGGCTCGGACGCTCGCTGTTCGCGGCGACCGTCGTCCTGGCACTCGGCGGGATCGCGCTCACCTCGCGCAACATCAAGCTCTGGATCTTCGTCGCGATCCCCGCGATCGCGATCGTCACCATGACGGCGCGCTATGTGCTGCGCCTCTCGCTGCACAAGCAGCGCAAGGAAGGACAGTGCCTGCGACCGGTGCTCGCCGCCGGCAGCCCGGCCACCGTCCACGACCTGATCACCCGCACCCGCAAGTTCCCCCACCTCGGCTGGCGGGTGGACGCGGTGTGCACGACGGACGGTCCCGGGGTCGACGGCGACCTGCTGGACGGGGTGCCGGTGGTGGGCACGCTCGCGGACGTCGCCAAGCACGTCCACGGGGACGGCTACCGCGTCGTCGCCGTCACCCCGGATCCGCACTGGTCGCCGCACCGGCTGCAGCGGCTGGCCTGGAACCTCGAGGGCACCGAAGCCGAGATGGTGGTGGCTCCCGTGCTGATGGAGGTGGCCGGCCCGCGGCTGCACATCGACGCGGTGCTCGGGATACCGCTGCTGCGGGTCAGCATGCCGACCTTCACCGGGGGGCGCAGGGCGGTCAAGGGCGTCGTCGACCGGATGGGCGCGGCGGTCCTGCTGGTCCTGTTCGCGCCGCTGATGGCGGTCGTCGGGCTGCTCGTGCTGATGGACAGCCGGGGCGGGGTGTTCTACCGCCAGCGCAGAGTCGGCAAGGACGGCGGCGAGTTCACGATCCTCAAGTTCCGCACCATGGTCGCCGACGCCGACCGGGCGCGTGCCCAGCTGGCCGATCTCAACGAGGGCGCCGGGCCGCTGTTCAAGCTCCGCCGGGATCCGCGGGTGACCCGGGTGGGAGCGGTGCTGCGCCGGTACTCCATCGACGAACTCCCGCAGCTGTTCAACGTGCTCACCGGATCGATGTCGCTCGTCGGTCCGCGGCCTCCGCTGCCGGAGGAGTCCGCCGCGTACGGCCCGGACATCCGGCGGCGGTTGCTGGTCAAGCCCGGCCTCACCGGTCTGTGGCAGATCAGCGGACGCAGTGACCTGTCGTGGGAGGAGGCGGTACGGCTGGACCTGCGGTACGTGGAGGACTGGTCGCTCGCCCTGGACACGGTGATCTTGTGGAAGACGCTGCGTGCGGTGCTCTACGGCCAGGGGGCCTACTGATGCGCGGGGAGCTGGGACCAGGCGGTCCCGCCGACGTGCGGACCGCAGGCCGCGAGGGCCTGCGCGGGGGGAGGAACGAGTCATGAAGGTCAGCGTTTTCGGGCTCGGCTACGTGGGCTGCGTGTCGGCCGCGTGCCTTGCCAGCATGGGTCACGAGGTCGTCGGGGTCGACGTCAACCAGGTGAAGGTCGACCTGGTCAACGACGGCAAGGCCCCGGTGGTCGAGGAGCGGATCGGCGAGCTCATCGCCGACGTCGTGCGGACCGGTGCGCTGCGCGCCACCGCCGACGTCCGCGAGGCGATCATGGACAGCGAGATCTCGCTGGTCTGTGTGGGCACGCCGTCGGAGCCCAACGGCAGCCTGTGCACGACGTACTTGGAGCGGGTCACCGAGGAGATCGGCGCGGCCCTGGCCGAGCGGGGCGGGCGGCACACGGTGGTGTTCCGCAGCACGATGCTGCCGGGCACCTGCCTGAACCTGCTGGTGCCGATCCTGGAGAAGTACGTCGGCGGCACGGCGGGGGTGGACGTCGGGGTCGCGGTCAACCCCGAGTTCCTGCGCGAGGGCACGAGCGTGCGGGACTTCTTCGACCCGCCGAAGACCGTCATCGGCGAGCTCGACGCGGCGAGCGGCGACGCGGTGGCGGCGCTGTACGAGGACCTGCCCGGCGAGGTGTTCCGGGTGCCGGTCCCGACGGCCGAGGCCATCAAGTACGCGGACAACGCGTTCCACGGCCTCAAGATCGGCTTCGCCAACGAGCTGGGCGCGGTGTGCCAGGCGCTCGGGGTGGACTCGCACCAGGTGATGGACGTCTTCCTGGCCGACCGCAAGCTGAACATCAGCCCCGCCTATCTGCGGCCCGGCTTCGCGTTCGGCGGCTCCTGCCTGCCCAAGGACCTGCGCAGCCTGGTCCACGCGGCGCAGCGGGCCGACGTCTCGGTGCCCATCCTGTCGCATGTGCTGCCGTCCAACGCCGACCATCTGCAGCGCGCGGTGGAGCTGGTCGAGCGCACCGGAAAACGCCGGGCGGGCCTGTTCGGGCTGTCCTTCAAGCCCGGCACGGACGACCTCCGCGAGAGTCCGCTCGTCGAGCTGGCGGAGCGGCTCTTCGGCAAGGGGTACGACCTGAAGATCTACGACGCCAACGTGAGCCTGTCCCGGCTGCTCGGCGCGAACCGCGAATACATCGAGACCCGGCTGCCGCATCTCGCGCAACTGCTCGCGGACTCCGTCGAGGAGGTGCTCGAGCACGCCGAGGTGTGTCTGGTCGGGACGAAGGATCCGGCCGTGCTGGCGGCGCTGCCGCACGGCGACGCCCCGGTGATCATCGATCTCGTCCACCTTCCCGACGCCGACGCGCGCCGGGCCGAACAGGGGTACGTGGGCCTTGCCTGGTGACACGGGAAGCGGCGACCGGCCGGGCCGGAGCGCGCTGATCCTGGTGGAGAACCTGTCGGTGCCGTTCGACCGGCGGGTGTGGCAGGAGTGCACGACGCTGCGCGACGCGGGCTGGACGGTGCACGTCATCTGTCCGCAGGGCAGCAAGCGGGACACGGAGGCGGAGGCCGTCGTCGACGGGGTGCGGATCCACCGCTACCCGCTGCGCGCGGCGACCGGGGGGCCGGCCGGCTACCTGCGGGAGTACGGATCGGCGCTGTGGCACACGGTGCGGCTGGCCCGCAAGGTGGGTCCGGTCGACGTGGTCCACGCCTGCAACCCGCCGGACCTGCTGTTCCTGCCGGCCCTGTGGCTGAAGCGGCGCGGTGCCAGGTTCGTCTTCGACCAGCACGACCTGGTGCCCGAGCTGTACCTGTCCCGGTTCGGCCGGGGCAAGGACCTGCTCTACCGCGCCGTGTGCGCGCTGGAGCGGCGGACGTACCGGGCCGCCGACGTCGTGCTCGCCACGAACGAGAGCTACCGGGACGTCGCGGTGCGCCGCGGCGGCAAGCGGCCGGCGGACGTCTTCGTGGTGCGCAGCGCGCCCGACGTCGAGCGGTTCCACCCGGTGCCGCCCGAGCCGGAGTTGAAGCGCGGCAAGCCTCATCTGCTCTGCTACCTCGGTGTGATGGGCCCGCAGGACGGGGTCGACTACGCCCTGCGGGCGCTGGCGAAGCTGCGCGACGAGGTCGGGCGGACCGACTGGCACGCGGTGTTCGTGGGCGGCGGTGACACCTTCGACGCGATGGTGGAGCTCGCCGGACGGCTCGGGCTCTCGGACCAGGTGCAGTTCACCGGGCGCATCCCGGACGCCGACCTGGTGCGCTACCTGTCCACCGCGGACGTGTGCCTCTCCCCCGACCCGAACAATCCGCTCAACGACGTGTCGACCATGAACAAGGTCCTCGAGTACATGGTGATGGGCCGGCCCGTGGTCTCGTTCGACCTCCGGGAGGCGCGGGTGTCGGCCGGCGACGCCGCCGTGTACGCGGCCGCCGACGACGAGAGCGAGTTCGCCCGGCTCGTCGCCCTGCTGCTGGACGACCCGGAGAAGCGGGCCTTGATGGGCAAGATCGGCCAGGAACGGATCGGCGGTCCGCTGTCCTGGCGGAACTCCCAGCGATCGCTGCTCGCCGCCTACGAGGCCGCCTGCGGTGACCGGGCTGCGGTGACGGCGCGCGACCCTGACGAGGCAGAAGAAGGCCGCACCGTTGAGCGATGACACGATACGCCTGGTCACCATCGGGCGGATTGTCCGCCGGCGCTGGCGGCTGCTCACCGTGTTCGCCCTGCTGGGCGCGCTCGTCGGGTACGGCGCGTCGCTGCTGTTCCCGCCGCGCTACACGACCTCGACGTCGGTGCTGCTGCCGGGGACGTGGGAGGAGCGCGAGCTGCTCACGCAGACGGAGGTGGCGACCAGTTCGGTGGTGGTCGACCGCGCGGCCGCCACGCTCGGCTGGAGCGGGGTGAGCGGCAGCGACCTGCGGGACCAGGTGGGCGCCAAGGCCACCGACGGGAACATCATCAAGATCTCCGGCACGGCCGACACCCCGGAGCGCGCGCAGCGGCTGTCCGACCAGGTGGCCAAGGAGTTCGTCTCCTACGCCACCCGGATCGCAAGCGAGACCGCCGACCCCGGCGCGGCGGAGGAGCTCGCCGCGCTCCAACAGTCGGTGGAGGACACCAGCCGCCGCATCAGCAAGCTCGCCGACGCGACCGACCCGGGAGAGACCGTCGAGAGCGTGCAGACCCGTACGGAGCTGGAGAAGCTGCGCACCGCGCTGCGGGAGGCCATCAGCACCATCAAGCAGGCCGACCCGGTCGACGACGAGGCGAAGAACATGGTCGTCATGGGGTCGGCGGCCCGGCCGACCGGCGAGGCGCCGCCGACGAGGACCCAGCTCGTCGCCGGTGGAGCGCTGCTGTTCTTCCTGATCGCGGTCATCGGGCATCTCACCGTCGGGCGGATGAGCCGGCGGCTGCGCGGCGAGACCGAGATCACCGCGGCGCTGGGCTCGGCGCTGCTGGGCACCGTCGACGTGCCCGTCGAACGGCCCGTGCACCGGCGGGAGGGCCGTGGCCCGCGGTCGTGGTTGCGCCGGCTGCTGGGCCTCGACGTGCGGTGGGACATTCCGGCGCCGCAGATGTCCGGCGACGAGGCCAGCCGGCAGATCCGCTACCGGCGGGTGTGCTCGCGGCTGCGGGACCGGCTGCCGGCGCCGCAGCGGCTGCTGGTCGTCTTCCCCGAGGGGGACGAGATCGCCCGCCGGGCCGCGGGGCAGCTCGTCGCCGTGGCCGGGACCGATCCGCTGCTGCGGGCGGTGCCGGTGCCGGTGTCCCGGCCGATGGTGCCGGACCGCGAACGCGAGTCGGGGGCCCTTGTCGTGCTCAGCGCCGGCAGCTGGACCGCGGCGGAGCTCGCCGGCGTCTCCGAGGCGTGTGCGGACGCCAAGCACGCGGTCGTCGGCGTGGTCCTGGCCGGTCCGGTCCGGGCTGCGCGTCCGGCGGGCCGGCCTCGGCGCACCGCCGCGCCCGCGAGCGCGGGCATCGAGGGCGAACGGGACGACGCGACAGGAGTCACAGGGTGACGACGAGTACGACCGCGGAGTCGTCGGCCGCCGCTCCGCTGCTGGATCTGCAGGCGCTGGTGGCGGCGGTGCGGAGACGGCGCCGCCTGTGGTGCTCCCTCGCACTGCTGGGGCTGCTCGCCGGCGCGACGGCGGCGTTCCTGCTGCCGCAGCCGCCGACCGCGGTGACCAAGGTGCTGGTCGCGCACGAGGAGGACCAGCCGAACGACCCGGGAACGCTGATCCGCACCGACGTCGCGCTGCTGCAGACGACCCGGATCGCGGAGCAGGCCCTGAAGTCCTTGCGGTCCGGGGAGAAGGCCGAGGACTTCATGCAGGACTACAGCGGCATGGGCATCACCAACAACGTGCTGCAGATCACCGTGACCGGTGACAGCGACGCGGAGGCGGTGGCCCGTGCCGGGGCGTTGGCCGACGCGTTCGTCGCGGACCATGTGCGGCGGATACAGGAGGCCTCGAAGGCCGAGGCCAAGGCCCTGCTCGACCAGCGTGACGAGCTGAAGAAGCAACTGGCGCAGGTCAACAGGACGATCGGGGACGGAACGGAGGCGAAGGGCCCGGGGGCGTCGGCGGACCTGGAGTCCCTGTACGCCCGCCGGGCCGAACT
Source organism: Streptomyces sp. NPDC001027 (assembly GCF_040299045.1). NCBI lineage: Bacteria > Bacillati > Actinomycetota > Actinomycetes > Kitasatosporales > Streptomycetaceae > Streptomyces > Streptomyces sp. NPDC001027. Next base: position 31,476 of record NZ_JBEPBI010000002.1, on the reverse strand, counting down.
CACCTCGCAGATCACCGATTTCAGTCAGCGCGCCGGGGAGGCGAGCATCGGCACGCCGCGGCTCGTCGCCGGCACGCAGATCGTGGACGCGCCGTACGTGGTGCCGTACTCCCTGCCCAGGGCCGTCGCCACCGACGCCGCGATCGGTCTCTTCCTCGGGCTGTTCGTCGGGCTCGCGCTCGCGGCGGTCGGCGCGGTGGTGGCGGACCGTCCCGTGCTGCGCCGGGAGATCGCCGCGAACCTCGGCGCCTCGGTCGTCGCGGAGCTGCCGCACCGGCCGGGCGGGCGGTGGCAGCGCCGCCGGGTCCGGGCGTCGCGCGAACGGCTCACGACGTCCCTGGCGCGGGTCGTGCGCGGTGGGTCGGAGCCGGTGTCGCTGCTGGAACTGGGCTGCGCGCGCAACACGAGCGCGATCGCCCTGGACCTCGCGGGAGCGCTGGCGGCGGAGGGTCCGGTGGTCGTCGTGGACGGCCTGCCGGGCCGGCAGCTCGCCGATCGCCGCCCGAAGCCGGGGGATCCGACCGTGGTCACCGGCGAGCGCGCTGCGGCCGAGTCGCCGCAGGGGCGCCGGATCGGCGTCGGCTCGGTGGCGCCCGGCACGGCGTGGACCGACCTGCAGTACCTCGGCACGCGGGCCGTGCTCGTCGTGCGGGCCGGGCACGGCAGCGCCGCGTGGCTGCACACCGTGGCCCGGCAGCTCGCGGACCAGCACATCGCGGTGATCGGCGTGGTGCTGATCGACCCCGACCCGCGGGACCGGACCGACGGCACGCTGTGGGACGGGCCGCCCGCCGCGCCGCGCGACCGCAGCGAGCGGCCGGTGCGGCACAAGGGCACGGTCCCGCGGCGGGCGGAGCGGCAGCCGATGTGGGCGGCACGGGTGCCGGACAGCGACCAGGAGGCTCAGTAGCACATGTGTGGCATCGCAGGAACGTACCGATGGCCGGACGGAAAGGTCGTGACCGACCGGCTCACCGACACCCTCGCGCACCGCGGTCCGGACGGGGCGGGCCGCTACAGCCACGCCGTCGGCGACGGCGAAGTGCACCTCGGACACCGCCGGCTGGCCATCATCGACCTGTCCGAGACCGGCGCCCAGCCGATGGTCTCGGACGGCCTGGTGCTGACGTACAACGGCGAGCTGTACAACGCGCCCGAGCTGCGCGCCGAGCTGGCGGCGGGCGGGGTGCGCTTTCGGGGGACGTCCGACACCGAGGTGCTGCTGGAGGCCTGGCGGCGCTGGGGCACGGACTGTCTGCCCCGGCTGCGCGGCATGTTCGCGTTCGGGATCTTCGACGAGCGCACCGGTGAGCTGGTCCTCGCCCGCGACCAGCTCGGCATCAAGCCGCTGTTCCTGCTCCGGCGCGGCGAGGGCCTGGTGTTCGCCTCGGAGCTCAAGGCGCTCGCCGCCGTGACGGGCGGATCGCTCGAGGTGGACCACGCGGCGCTGGTGGCCTCGCTGCTGTACTACTGGGTGCCGGACTCGCGGTGCGCGTTCCGCGAGGCGGAGAAGCTGCCGCCGGGGAGCTGGCTGAGGTGCCGGCCCGACGGCCGGGTGGAGCGCGGCCGTTACTGGCGTCTGAAGGACGTCGCCGCCGAGGGTCAGGAGCGCGCGCTAAGCGGCGAACAGCCGGATCTGGCCGCCGTCGTCGAGGAGTCGACCCGGCGTCATCTGATCTCCGACGTGCCGGTGGCGACGTTCCTGTCCGGGGGGCTCGACTCGAGCTATCTGACCGCGCTCGCGGCCCGTGACCGGCCCGGGATCTCCGCGTACACGATCGGGTTCCGCGCCGAGGACGCGCGGTTCGAGGCGATGCCGGACGACCTGCGCTACGCCCGGCAGGTGGCGGCGCGGTTCGGCGTCGACCTGCACGAGATCGAGATCGCCCCGAACGTGCTCGACCTGCTGCCGCAGATGACGTACCACCTGGACGAGCCGATCGGCGACCCGGCCGCGATCAACACGTTCCTGATCTGTTCGGCCGCCCGGGAGGCCGGGGTGAAGGTGATGCTCTCGGGGATGGGCGCCGACGAGCTGTTCGCCGGTTACCGCAAGCACCTGGCCAATCTGATCGCGCTGCGCTACCAGCGGGTCCCGCGGCCGCTGCGGCGGGGCCTGTCGAGGGCCGTGGACCGGCTGCCGGTCGCCACGGCCCGGCGCGGGTACCGGTCGGTGCGTTTCGCGAAGCGGTTCCTGTCCTTCGCCGACCTGCCGGAGGAGACCGCGTTCCGGCGCAGCTACACCATGTACGACCGGGGCGAGTTGCTGGACCTGATCGATCCGGACCTGGCCGGGACGGTCGACGACGTGCTGACCGAGCACGCGGACGTCTACCGGGACAACGACCTCGACGACTTCGTCAACCGCATGTGCCTGGGCGACGCCCGGATGTTCCTGCCGGGCCTGAACCTCGCCTACACCGACCGGTCGAGCATGGCCGCGTCGATGGAGGTGCGCGTGCCGTACGTGGACGTCGAGGTGGTCAGGGCGGCGTTCGCGGTGCCCGGCGCCCGCAAGATCGTCGGGCGGCAGGGCAAGGCCGTCCTTAAGGAGGCGGCCGTCTCGGTCCTGCCCCGCGAGATCGTGTACCGGCCCAAGGGGCTGTTCAGCGCGCCGCTGCGGGCCTGGATGAGCCGGGATCTGGCGCCGCTGGTGCGCGAGGTGGTGAACGACGGCGAGCTGGTGCGTTCGGGGATCCTGCGCCGCGACGCGCTGGCGCGCATGGTCGCCGAGGACGCCGCCGGGCAGCGGGACTTCTCCAAGCATCTGTGGCATGTGCTGACCCTCGAGCACTGGTATCGCGGCGCGACCTCCGGGTCCGGCCGGAACTCCCTTTGACGACGGCGTAGAGACAAGAGGACTTCGGGTGAAACAGGTCGTACAGAACTACAAGAGCGGTGAGCTGGCGCTGCTCGACGTGCCGGCGCCGGGGTGCAAGGCGGGGGGTGTGCTGGTCCGGAGCGCCTACTCGCTGATCTCGACGGGCACCGAGCTGATGAAGGTGTCCGAGGCGGGCATGTCGATGGTGGGCAAGGCCCGCTCGCGGCCGGACCAGGTGGCCAAGGTGGTGCAGAGCGTGGCCGCCAACGGGGTGCCCGCCACCTACCGCAAGGTGATGGGCAAGCTGGACTCGTACACGCCGCTGGGCTATTCGCTGTGCGGGGTGGTCGAGCAGGTCGGCGCGGGCGTCGACGACGTGAAGGTCGGCGACCTCGTGGCCTGCGCCGGCAACGAGCACGCGCTGCACGCCGAGCTGAACTGGGTGCCGAAGAACCTCTACGCCCCGGTGCCCGACGGCCTCGCGGCGCGGCACGCGGCGTTCGGCACCGTCGGGTCGATCGCGATGCAGGGCGTGCGGCAGGGCGAGTCGCGGCTCGGCGAGGTGGCTCTGGTCGTCGGTCTCGGGCTGATCGGCCAGCTGGTGGTGCAGCTCCTCGCCGCCTCGGGGGTCCGCGTCGTCGGGGCCGACCCCGACCCGGCGCGCTGCGAGCTCGCCGAGCGTCTGGGCGCCGCGGCCTGCGGCGATCCCGGCTCCGCGGCCGTGGAGAACGCCGTCGCCGAACTCACCGACGGCCACGGCGTGGACCAGGTGTATCTCGCCGCCGGCGGCGGCAGCAACCAGCCCGTCGAGCTGGCCGCCCGGCTGAGCCGGGACCGCGGCCGGGTCGTCGACATCGGCAAGTGCCGTCTGGACCTGCCGTGGAACGCGTACTACGAGAAGGAGCTCGACGTCCGCTTCTCGCGTTCGTACGGGCCCGGGCGCTACGACCCGGCGTACGAGCTGGAGGGGCGGGACTACCCGATCGGCTATGTGCGCTGGACCGAGCGCCGCAACCTGGCGTGCTTCCTCGACCTCGCCGCCCGGGGCCGTGTCGACGTGGAGCCCCTGATCTCCCACATCGCCGACTTCGACGACGCCGTCGAGACGTATCAACGCCTGAAGGACGGCGAGTTGAAGGCGGTGGCCGTGCTGTTCCGGTATCCGGGCCAGCGGGAGGAAGCGGCGCGGACGGCCGCGGTCCCCGAGGTGACCGTGCCCGCGGTGCGGCGCGGCGCGGCGGCGTCCGCCCCGGCCCGGGCCGCGGGGGCGCCGGTGCGGCTGGCGTTCGTCGGCGCGGGGAACTACGCGACGTCGATGCTGCTGCCGCACCTGGCGCAGCGTGAGGGCGTGGAGTTGTCCACGGTCGTCACCACGACGGCCTTGTCCGCGGCGAACGCGCAGCGCAAGTTCGGCTTCGCCGCGGCGACCACCGATCTCGACGCGGTGCTCGGCGACTCGTCCGTCGACGCGGTGTTCGTGGTCACCCGCCACAGCTCGCACGCCGAGCTCACCCGCAAGGCGCTGCTGGCCGGCAAGACGGTGTTCGTGGAGAAGCCGCTGGCGCTGTCCGAGGACGAGCTCGCCGGTGTGCTCGCCGCGGTGGAGGAGTCCGGCAACGACCGGCTGCAGGTGGGCTTCAACCGCCGTTTCGCGCCGCTGCTCACTCAGGCCCGCAAGCAGTTCGGGGCCCGGACCGGACCGGCGAGCCTGCGCTACCTGGTCAATGCGGGCCGTCTCGATCACGGCAGCTGGTATCTGAGGCAGGGCACCGAGGGCTCGCGGTTCGCCGGCGAGGGCGGTCACTTCATCGACACGGCGAGCTGGCTGCTGGACGCCGATCCGGTGTCGGTGTACGCGACGGCCGCGCCCGGCAACGAGGACCTTCAGGTGGTGCTGCGCTACCCGGACGGGTCCACGGCCACCGTCAGCTATGTCACCACCGGCGCGCCCGGCTTCCCCAAGGAGACGCTGGACCTGGTCGCGGACGGGAAGGTGCTGCGGCTCGACGACTTCGTCCGCGCCTCGGTCTACGGGCGCAAGCGGTGGGTCAGCTCACGGCTGCCCAAGGCACGGGACAAGGGCCAGTCCGCCGAACTGGCCGCGTTCGTGCGGGCCGTGCGGACCGGCGGGCCGATGCCGGTGCCGCTGGAGTCGCTGGTCGCCACGACGACGGCCACCCTCGCCGTGCAGACCGCTCTCGCCGGCGGCGCGCCGGTGACGCTGGCGGGGACGCCATGACGATGAGCGCGGGCTGGTACCTGCGGCGGCTGTCCCGGATGGGGCCCCAGGAGGTCGCGGGCCGGGCGGGCGACGCGGTGCGCCGGCGCCGGTGGCGGTCGGCGCCGCCCGACTGCCCGCGCGTGACCGGGGCCCGGTTCACCGCGGTCCTGCCGGCCGGGACGGTCGCCGCCGTGCCCGCCGACGCCGCGAAGCGTCTCGTCGCCGACGCGGACCGGCTCATGGACGGGCACGCCGAGTACTTCGGCGTGGTCCGCGACGACCTGGCCGCCCCCGACTGGTGGCGCGACCCCAGGACGGGGCGCCGGGCTCCCGCGGGGTACGCCTTCGACGTGCCGTACCGCAGCGAGGACGCGGTCGGGGACGTCAAGCAGATCTGGGAGCCGTCCCGGCACCAGTACCTCACCCAGCTCGCGGCCGCCTACGCGGTCACCGGGGACGAGCGGTACGCCGAGCGCGTGGCCGAGCACCTGCGGTCCTGGTGGGAGACCAACCCGCCGTTGCGCGGCGTCCACTGGATCAGCGGCATCGAGCTGGGCATCCGGCTGCTGTCCTGGGTGTGGATCCGCCGGCTGCTGGACGGCTGGTCCGGCGCGGCCCCGCTGTTCGAGGACAACCCGGTGGCGCTGAACCAGATCTGGCACCACCAGCGCTGGCTGGCCGCCTTCCCCAGCCGGGGATCCTCGGCCAACAACCACGTCATCGCGGAGGCCGCCGGACAGCTCGCGGCGGCCTGCGCGTTCGGCTGGTTCCCGTCGTCGGGGCGCTGGCGGGCCGACGCGCTGCGGTCGTTGGAGCGGCACCTGCGCGGCAACACCTATCTCTCCGGCCTCAACCGTGAGCTGGCGAGCGAGTACCACGGGCTCGTCCTCGAACTCGGTCTGGCCGCCGTGGCCGAGGCCGACGCCGCCGGCGTACCGGTCCCCGCGTCGATCCGTCTGGTGCTGCTGCGGATGACCGACGCGCTCGCGGCCGTCGTCGACAACCGGCTGCGGCCGCCGCGTCAGGGGGACGCGGACGACGGGCACGGCCTGGTCGTGGACGGTGCGGGCACGGACCGCTGGGGTTCGCTGCTGGCCACCGGCGACGCCGTGTTCGGCCGGCTGGCCTGGTGGCCCGAGGTCACCGGCGCCGACGTGCGCACACCGCTGCTGGCCGCGCTCGTCGCACGCACCGAGCCTTCCACGCGCCGCCCGGCGCAGAGGCCGGCGCACTTCGCCGACGCGGGCATGACCATCCTGCGCGGGCCGGGCGAGATCTGGTGCCGCTGTGACGGCGGTCCGCACGGCTTCCTGTCCATCGCCGCGCACGCCCACGCGGACGCGCTGTCCGTGGAGGTCCGGCACGACGGGGTCGACGTCCTCGCCGACCCGGGGACGTACTGCTACCACGGCCAGCCCGAGTGGCGGCAGTACTTCCGGTCGACCCTCGGCCACAACACGCTCCAGCTGGACGGCGCCGACCAGTCCGTCTCCGGCGGGCCGTTCCTGTGGACCCGGCACGCCGAGACGCGTGTGCTGACCGTGGACTCCTTCGGCGACGGCGTGACGCGCTGGAGTGCCGAGCACGACGGCTACGAGGGCTCGGTGCACCGGCGCCGGGTGGAGCTGACGGCGGCGAGCGGGGAGCTGCGGATCGTCGACGAGGTGCGCGGCCCGCGGCGGGCCGTGCGCCTGGCGTTCCACCTCGGTCCGGCGATCACCGCGGACCTGGCGGGGAACCGGGCGCGGCTGACCTGGACCCGGGACGGCGAGGACCGCTCCGCGGTGCTGGACCTGCCCGAAGAGCTGTCCTGGGAGGCGCACCGCGGGGAGAGCGAGCCGCCGCTGGGCTGGTACTCCGCCGGCTTCGGGCGCAAGGAGCCCGCCACCGCCCTGGTGGGCGCCGGCTTCACCGACGGCGCGGAGGGCTTCACCACCGTGCTCAGGTTCCAGGGTTGAGGAGGGGAGGGCGCGTGGGGATCAGGTGGCGGCGCCGGGCTCTGCCGGCGGCATCGCTGGCTCTGGCACTGCTGACGGCGACCGGCTGCGACGGCGGGACGACGGACGCGACGCCGAGACCGACCGCCGCGCCCTCCGCGCCCTCCGCACCCCCGAAGTCCGCGGCCCGGGTGTGTGCGGGGCCCGCCGCCGGGCCGGCGAAGGCGCCGACGGGCGCGGTCACGGTCGACCCCGCGGTGCCCGGCGACCTCGCCGCGAAGACCGAGAGCAGTCCCGCGCACACCACGTTCTGGCTGCGGCCGGGCAGGCACACGCTCCTGTCGAACCGCTACGACCAGGTGATCCCCAAGGAGGGCGACGTCTACGTGGGGGCGCCGGGCGCGGTGCTCGACGGCCGGCGGAGCAACCACTACGCGTTCGGCGGCGACGCAGCCGACGTCACCATCCGCTCCCTGACCGTGCAGAACTTCGTCGCGCCCCGGGACGAGGGCGTCGTCAATCACGACTCGGCCGACGGGTGGGTGATCGAGCACGCGACGATCCAGAACAACTCGGGCGCCGGGCTGATGGCCGGAGCCCGCCAGCAGGTCCGCGCCAGCTGCCTGCGCGCCAACGGCCAGTACGGGATGAACGCGTACAAGGCCGGGGATGTCAGCGGCCTGGTGGTCGAGGGCAACGAGATCGTGGGCAACAACACGGACGACTGGGAGCGGCAGCGGCCGGACTGCGGCTGCAGCGGGGGCGTCAAGTTCTGGGCCGTGAACGGCGCGGTCGTACGCGGCAACTGGGTGCACGGCAACCGCGGGACCGGGCTGTGGGCGGACACGAACAACAACGACTTCCTCATCGAGGGCAACCTGATCGAGGACAACGACGGTGCGGCGCTGATCTACGAGATCAGTTACAACGCGATCATCCGGAACAACACGATCCGGCGGAACAACTGGGTCGAGGGCCGCGCCTACGCGGCCGGCGGCGACACCTTCCCCTTCGCGACGGTCTATCTGTCCGAGTCCGGGGGCGAGCCGCGGATCAAGGCCCGGACGGACAGGATCGAGATCTACCGGAACGTGCTGGAGGACAACTGGTCCGGGATCACCCTGTGGGAGAACGCCGACCGGTTCTGCAACAGCCCGGCCAACACCTCCTCCGGTGACTGCACGTTGCTGGTGAAGGACACCGGCCGCTGTGTGCAGCCCGCGATCGCCGAGGAGCCGCTGTACTCGGACTGCCGGTGGAAGACCCAGCGGGTGGACATCCACGACAACCGCTTCGTGCTGGACAAGTCCGTCGTGGGCTGCACGGCGAAGTGCGACCTGATGGCGGTGCTCTCCAACTACGGCACGTATCCGGACTGGTCGCCGTACCAGGGCGAGCGGGTGGCGGAGGCGATCACCGGCCGGCAGCACAACCGCTGGCACGACAACGTCTACGTCGGACCGTGGACCTTCGTCGTCCACGACGCGAGCCGGACGGTGAACGTCAAGGAGTGGCAGGCCGCGCCGTACCGGCAGGACGCGGGCAGCACCTTCCGCGCCAAGGACGGTGGGTGAGATGAGGTCCGCGAAGACCCGCACCGACCCCACGTCGAAGATCGTCGCGGCGGTCTGGGGGCTGCTCGTCCTCAACACCCTCGGCTCCGCCGGGGCCGTGACCATCGTCCCGCTGCCCCGCTCGCTGATCCAGATGGTCACCATGGGCTCGCTGGTCGCCGCGTTCGCGCTGGCGCTCCTGGTCAACCCCCGGGTGCGCATCCGGCCCAGCGCCTACGTGTTCCTGCTGACCCTGCTGCTGGTGCCGAGCCTGATCTCCAGCGTGCACCAGGGGGCCGGACTCGGCGCGCTGTTCCGCTGCTTCCGGCTGGCTCTCTTCATCTGCACGCTGTGGCTGCTCAGCCGCTGGTGGGACGGCGGCCCGACGTTCGTCCGGCACCACATCCGGATGTACTTCGCGGTGCTCGGGTCGGTGGCCGCCGGCCTGGTCGTCTCACCGGGCGCCGCCATGCCCGACCTCTACGGCGGGCGGCTGGTGGGCGCGTTGTGGCCGCTCACCCCGCCGCAGATCGGTCAGTACGCCGCGGTGATCACCGGGCTCACCGTGCTGCTCCTGCTGGGCCGCCGCACCGACCGGACCAGCGCGGCGGTGGTCGTCGTGCCCTCACTCGCCCTGCTCGCGCTGACCCATACCCGCACGGCCACGCTCGGGCTGATCATCGCGCTGGTGCTGGCGATCACCTCTCTCGTGCTGACCAGCGCCGCCGCCCGCCGGGTCTTCTCCTGGGCGGTGCTGTGCGCCGCGGTGGCCGCGGTGGGGTTCAGCTCCGCGCTCCAGGCGTGGTTCCTGCGCGGGCAGAGCCAGGAGAACTTCGCGAGCCTCACCGGCCGGGCCAAGGTCTGGCACGCCCTGCTGGCGGCGCCCCGCACGCCCTCGGAGCACCTGTTCGGCACGGGTCTGGGCGACAAGTCGTTCGGCGGGCTGCCGATCGACAACAGCTGGCTGGCCGTCTACAACGAGCAGGGCGTGACGGGCATCGCGCTGGTGGCGGCGATCATCGTCGTGCTGGGCGGCGTGGCGTTGCTGCGGCCGCCGTCGCTGTCGAGGGCCTGCGCGATCTTCCTGATCAGTTACTGCGCGATCGCCTCGTACACCGAGGCCGGTCTCGGGGACGCCTCGCCGTATCTGCTGCATCTGGCGGTGGCCGCCTCGCTGCTGGCGACGCCCGCCGAACCCGCTCCCCCGCCGGGGCCCGAAGTCCCTCGGCGTTCCGTCCCGCGCTGGGCCCGTACATCGGAGGCGACCTGAGCATGCACGTACTGGTGGTGCACAACCGCTACGCCTCGGCGCAGCCGAGCGGGGAGAACAAGGTCGTCGACCAGGAGGTGGCGCTGCTGCGCGGCGCCGGACACCGGGTCGGGCTGTTCGAGCGGCGCAGCGACGACATCGCCGCCCGGTCGTTGCCGGGCAAGGCCGCGATACCGCTGCTGGTGCCGTGGAATCCGGCGGTCCGCAAGGAGCTCGCCGCGCGGCTGCGCGCCGAGCGGCCGGACGTGGTGCACGTCCACAACGTCTTCCCGCTGCTGTCGCCCGCGGTGCTGGCGGCCTGCGCCGACGCCGGCGTGCCCGCCGTCGCCACGCTGCACAACTACACCCAGATCTGTCCGCCCGGCACGCTGCAGCGAGACGGCCGGCCGTGCACCGAGTGCGTCGGGTCCACGCCGCTGCCCGCCGTCCGGCACGGCTGCTACCGGGGCTCCCGGCTGGCGACGGCGCCGCTCGCGGTCAGTCTGTCGGTCAACCGGCGGCGGTGGTGGTCCGGCGTGGAGCGCTTCTTCTGCATCTCCGGGGCGCAGCGCGACGTGCTGGCGCGGGCGGGCATGCCGACCGAGCGGCTGGCGGTGAAGCACAACTTCGTGCCCGATCCGGACGAGCGCCGCGTGGGCGACGGCGAGCATCTGCTCTATCTGGGCCGGCTCGCGGAGGCCAAGGGCGTGCGGCTGCTCATGGCCGCCTGGGACGAGATCGCCGCCGGCGGCGGGGTGGGCGTGCCGCTGGTGATCGCCGGCACGGGGCCGCTGGAGCGGGAGGTGGCCGCGTGGGCGGCGGACCGCGACGACGTGCGGTACGTCGGCCTGTACGACGCGGCGGAGTGCCGCAAGGCCATCGCCCGGTCGGTGGCCGTGGTGGCTCCCTCCACCTGGCTGGAGGCGTTCGGCCTGGTGGTGGTGGAGGCGATGGCGGCCGGGGTCCCGGTCGTCGCCGCGGGGCACGGCGCCTTCGTCGAGCTCGTCGAGGAGGGGACGACCGGGCTGCTGCACCGGCCGGGCGAGGCGGCCTCGCTCGCGTCGTGTCTGCGCCGGATCGCGGACGGATCGGTCCGCAACCAGGAGATGGGCCGGGCGGCCCGGCGGCGGTACGAGCAGGGCTTCAGCCCGGCCGTCGGCCTGGAGCGCCTGGTGGAGGGGTACCGCACCGCGATCGCGGGTCGGACGGAATCAATGGGGGGCAGTAGATGACACGATGCCGACTGTGCGGCTCGGCGGCGCTGGCGAGCGTCGTCGATCTGGGGGCGACCCCGCCGTGCGAGAGTTTCCTCGCCGCGGACCGACTGGACGATCCTGAGCCGGCGTACCCGCTGCATCTGCGGGTCTGCACCGACTGCTGGCTCGCGCAGATCCCTCCGCTGATCACGCCGGAGGAGACGTTCAAGGAGTACGCGTACTTCTCCTCGTTCTCGACGTCGTGGGTGGAGCACGCGCGGACGTTCGTCGCGGACGCCGTGGAGCGGGTGGGCCTTCGCCCCGACGCCTTCGTGGTCGAGGTCGCGAGCAACGACGGGTACCTGCTGAGGCATGTGGTGGACCGGGGGATCCGCTGCCTCGGGGTCGAGCCGTCGGTGAACGTCGGCGCCGCGGCACGGGACGCGGGGGTGCCCACGCTCACCGCGTTCCTGAGCCCGGACACCGGCGCTGCCGTGCGCGCCGAGCACGGCCCGGCGGACCTGGTCGTGGCCAACAACGTGTACGCGCACATCCCCGACGTGGTCGGCTTCACCGAGGGGCTGCGCGCCCTGGTCGCCGACGACGGCTGGGTGTCGATCGAGGTGCAGCACCTGCTGACCCTGATCGAGGACAACCAGTACGACACGATCTACCACGAGCACTTCCAGTACTACACGGTGGCGTCCGCGATCCGGGCGCTGGCGAGCGGTGGACTTGCCCTGGTGGACGTCGAGTTGCTGCCGACGCACGGCGGCTCCATCCGGCTGTGGGCGAGGCCGGCCGAGGCGGCCGGCGAGCCGACCCGGCGGGTGGCGGAGGTGCTGGACCGGGAGAAGGCGGCCGGACTGCAGGAGCTGTCCGGGTACACCGAGTTCTCCGCCCGGGTCGCCAAGGTGCGCCGGGACCTCCTCAAGTTCCTCATCGAGGCGGCCGAGCGCGGCGAGACGGTCGTCGGCTACGGCGCCCCGGGCAAGGGCAACACCCTGCTCAACCACTGCGGCATCCGGCCCGACCTGCTCCCCTACACGGTCGACCGCAACCCCTACAAGCACGGCAGGTTCACCCCGGGCACCCGCATCCCGATCCTGGCGCCCGAGCAGATCGCCCTCGACCGGCCGGACTACGTCCTCGTCCTCCCGTGGAACCTGCGGGCCGAGCTGGTCGAGCAGCTGTCGTTCGTGCACGCCTGGGGCGGCCGACTCGTCTTTCCCATACCGGAACTGAGCATCGTCGAGGTCACGTCATGAAGGTCGTACTGTTCTGCGGCGGATACGGGATGCGGATGCGCAGCGGCGCCGCGGACGACGTGCCCAAGCCGATGGCGATGGTCGGCCCGCGGCCGCTGATCTGGCACGTCATGCGCTACTACGCGCACTTCGGGCACAAGGAGTTCATCCTGTGCCTCGGGTACGGGGCCCACCACATCAAGGACTTCTTCCTCAACTACGAGGAGACGACGTCCAACGACTTCGTGCTGCGGGGCGGGCGGACGGAGCTGCTGTCCACCGACATCGCGGACTGGACGATCACGTTCGCGCAGACCGGCATCGAGTCGCCGATCGGGGAGCGGCTGCGCCGGGTGCGGCGCCACCTGGACGGCGACGAGATGTTCCTCGCCAACTACGCCGACGTGCTGACCGACGCCCCGCTGCCGGAGATGATCGACAACTTCGCCCGGCGCGACGCCGGCGCGTCGATGATGGTGGTGCCGCCGCAGTCCTCGTTCCACTGCGTGGATCTGGGCGAGGACGGCCTGGTGGGGGGCATCACCGCGGTGAGCGACATGCCGCTGTGGGAGAACGGCGGCTATTTCGTGCTCCGCCAGGAGGTCTTCGACCACATCCCGCAGGGCGGCGACCTGGTGGCCGACGGATGCGCCCAACTGGCCAAGCGCGGGCGGCTGGTGGCGCACCAGCACCGCGGCTTCTGGAAGCCGACCGACACGGTGAAGGAGCGGGCGGCGCTCGACGACGCCTACACGCGGGGCGAACGCCCGTGGGCCGTGTGGGAACGCGACGGCGCCGGGGCGAGCGCCGGGGCGGGGGCCCTGTGATCCGGCTCGGCGCCCGGCGCCCGGAGCGGATCGTCGCGGTGGGCGCGCACTGCGACGACATCGCCATCGGCGCCGGCGGCAGCCTGCTGACGCTGTGCCTGGCGCGGCCGGGCATCCGCGTCGACGCGCTGGTGCTGTCCGGCGGCGGCACCGACCGGGAGCAGGAGGAGCAGGCCGCGCTCGCCGCCTTCTGCCCGGGCGCCGACCTGCGGCTGACCGTGCACAAGCTGCCGGACGGCCGGCTGCCCGCGTACTGGGAGGAGGCCAAGGCCGCGGTCGAGGAGCTGCGTCTGCGCAGCGACCCGGATCTGGTCCTGGCCCCGCGCACCGACGACGCGCACCAGGACCACCGAGGCCTGGCGCAGTTGATGCCCACCGCGTTCCGCGACCACCTGGTCCTCGGCTACGAGATCGTCAAGTGGGACGGCGACCTCGGCCGTCCGACGGCCTACCAGCCGCTGACGACGGAGATCGCCGAGCAGAAGGTGCGGCTGCTGCAGGAGCACTACCCCTCGCAGCGCCACCGGCCCTGGTACGACCGGGAGGCCTTCCTCGGGCTGGCCCGGATCCGCGGCATCGAATGTCACGCGCGCTACGCCGAGGCGTTCGCCGTCACCAAACTCACTCTCGACCTGGGGGAATGAACCATGCGCGTACTGCTGACCGGACACCAGGGCTACCTGGGAACCGTGATGGCCCCCGTACTCGCGGCCGCCGGGCACGAGGTCGTCGGTCTCGACGCCGGCCTGTTCGCCGACTGCGTGCTCGGCCCGGCGCCCGCGGACCCGCCGGGGCGCCGGGTGGACCTGCGCGACGTCACGGCCGAGCACGTGGCCGGGGTCGACGCCGTGATCCACCTGGCCGCGCTGTCCAACGACCCGCTGGGGGCGCTGGCGCCGGACCTCACCTACGACATCAACCACCACGCGTCGGTACGGCTGGCCCGGCTGGCCCGAGAGGCCGGGGTGCGGCGCTTCCTGTACGCGTCGACCTGCTCGGTGTACGGGGCCGCCGGCGGCGACGAACTCGTGGCAGAGGACGCTCCGCTGCGCCCGGTCACCCCGTACGCGGAGTCCAAGGTGCGGGTGGAGGACGACCTGCACGCGCTCGCCGACGGCGACTTCAGCCCGGTGTACATGCGCAACGCCACCGCCTTCGGGTACTCGCCCCGGCTGCGCGCCGACATCGTGCTGAACAACCTGGTGGGGCACGCCCTGCTGTCCGGCGAGGTGCTCGTGCTCTCCGACGGCACCCCCTGGCGCCCGCTGGTGCACGCCGCCGACATCGCGCGGGCCTTCGCGGCCGCGCTGGTCGCGCCGCGGGAAGCGGTGCACGACCGGGCGTTCAACATCGGCAGCGAGACGAACAACGTCACGGTCGCGGAGATCGCCGAGCAGGTCGCCGAGGCGGTGGCCGGCTCCAAGGTGGTGATCACCGGGGAGAACGGGGCCGATCCGCGGTCCTACCGGGTGGACTTCTCCCGGTTCCGCGCCGCGGTGCCCGGCTTCGACTGCGAGTGGACGGTGAAGCGGGGCGCGCTCGAACTCGCCGACGCCTACCGCGAGCACGGGCTGACCCGGGAGGCCTTCGAGCAGCGTTTCACCCGGCTCGCCGTGCTGCGCGCGGCGTCCGACGCCGGCGCCGTCGACGACACCCTGCGGTGGCGCCGATGACCGTGGCCGGCGAGGAGATGCACGCACTGGTGGAGCGGCTGTACCCGCTGTGCCGGAGCATCACCGGCGACGGTGTGCGCGCCACCTTGGACATCGTCGGCGAGTACGTCCCGCTGCAGGTGCACGAGGTGCCGACGGGGACGCAGGTGCTCGACTGGACGGTGCCGCAGGAGTGGAACATCCGGGAGGCGTACATCGCCGACGCCGCCGGGAAGCGGGTCGTCGACTTCGCCGCGTCCAGCCTGCATGTGCTCGGCTACAGCGTGCCGGTGTCGGCGACCATGCCGCTGGCCGAGCTGCGCGCCCACCTGCACACGCTGCCGGAGCACCCGTCCTGGGTGCCCTACCGCACCAGTTACTACAAGCCGGAGTGGGGGTTCTGCCTGGCCCAGGAGACCCTGGACGCGCTGCCGGACGGCGACTACGAGGTCCGCGTCGACTCCACGCTCGCCGACGGCCACCTCACCTACGCCGAGCACGTGGTCCCCGGGCAGGTCGCCGACGAGGTGATCGTGTCCTGCCACGTCTGCCACCCGTCGCTGGCCAACGACAACCTGGCCGGCGTCGCGGTGGCGGTGTTCCTCGCGCGGGCGCTGGCGGAGCAGAACCCGTACTACACCTACCGGTTCATCTTCGCGCCCGGCACCATCGGGGCGATCACCTGGCTGGCCCGCAACGCGGAACGGGTGGAGCGGGTCAAGCACGGGCTGGTGCTGGCCTGCGCGGGCGACCGGGGACGTCTGACGTACAAGCAGAGCAGGCGGGGCGACGCGGAGATCGACCGGGTGCTGCGCCATGTGCTGGCCGTCTCCGGACGCCCGCACGACGTCAAGGAGTTCACCCCGTACGGCTACGACGAGCGGCAGTACTGCTCGCCGGGATTCGATCTCGGCGTGGGCTCGCTCAGCCGGACCCCGTACGCGGGCTACCCCGAGTACCACACCTCGGCGGACAACCCCGACTTCGTCTCCCCGGAGGCGATGGAGGACACGCTCGCCGTCTGCCGCGAGGCGTTCGCCGTCCTCGACCGCAACCGGCGCTACGTCAACCTCAGCCCCTACGGCGAGCCGCAGTTGGGCAGGCGCGGGCTGTACGACTCGCTCGGCGGCCGCAGCGACGCGAAGGAAGCCCAGATGGCCATGCTCTGGGTGCTCAGCCTCTCCGACGGCGAGCACAGTCTGCTGGACGTCGCCGAGCGGTCCGGGCTGCCGTTCGACACCGTCGCCGCGGCGGCCGGCGCCCTGCACGACGCCGAGCTGATCAAGGCATGACGCCGATGACCGCCGGGGAGGGGACTCCGCGGACGACGGCGCCACCGGCGGGGTCCGCCAAGCGGGCCCTCGTCGGCCGACTGTCCTGGGGGCTCGCCGACCAGGCCGCCTCCAGCATCTCCAACTTCGCGGTGGGCGTCTACGTGGCCCGCTCGCTGGGGGTGACCGCGTTCGGCGTGTTCAGCCTGGCCTGGCTGACCTACGGCGTGGCGCTGAACGTCGCCCGCGGGCTGGCCACCGATCCCCTCGTGGTGCGCTTCAGCGGAGTGCCGGAGGCGACGTGGCGTTCGGCGGCCGCCCGGTCGTCGGGCGCCGCGCTCGGCGTCGGCGCCGCCCTCGGCGCGGTGTGTCTGCTCATCGGCCTCGGCCTCGGCGGCCGCGTGGGGCCCGCGTTCGCCTGCCTCGGCGTGGTGCTGCCGGCGCTGCTGCTGCAGGACGCCTGGCGGTTCGCGTTCTTCGCCGCCGGCGCCGGACGCAAGGCGTTCGTCAACGACCTCGTGTGGGGCGTCGCGCTCGTCCCGGCGATGGTGGTGGCGGCCCGCGTGGACAGCGTGGCCGCGTTCGTGCTCGCCTGGGGCGCGTCCGCGGCGGTGGCCGCGGGGTACGGCTGCTTCCAGTCCGGGATCCGGCCCCGGGCGACCGGGACGCGCGGCTGGCTGCGCGAGCAGCGCGACCTCGGCTACCGGTACCTGGTCGAGAACGTCAGCCTCAGCGGCGCGAGCCAGCTGCGGGCGTACGGGCTCGGCGCGATCGTCGGCGTCGGCGCGGTGGGCGCGGTGCGGGGCGCGGAGCTGCTGCTCGGCCCGTTCCTCGCGCTGCTGATGGGGCTGTCGCTGGTCACCGTCGCGGAGGCGGCGCGCGTGCTGCGGCGGGCCCCGCACCGACTGAACAGGTTCTGTCTGCTGCTGGGAGGCGGCCAGGCCGCCGCGGCGCTGCTCTGGGGCGGTGCGCTGCTGCTGATGCCGGACCGGGCGGGCGCGTTCGTGCTCGGCGACGTCTGGCCCTCCGCCTCGCAGCTCATCGTGCCGGCCACGCTCGGCGTCGCCGGCGCCGGCCTCGGCACCGGCGCGGCGGCCGGGCTGCGCGCGCTCGCCGCGGCCCGGCGCAGCCTGCGCTGTCAACTGTTCGCCTCCGCCTGCTACGTCGGCGGCGGACTCGGCGGGGCGGCGGTGGCCGGCACGGTCGGCTCGGCCTGGGGGGTCGCCGCCGCGACCGTCGGCAGCTCGGCCCTGTGGTGGCTGCAGCTGCACTCGGCGTCGCGCGAGCGCCACCGGAACACCATCAGCGAAGTGAGGACCTCATGACCGCCCACCCCAGGCTGAGCATCGGCCTGCCCGTGTACAACGGCGAGGAGTACCTGGCCGAGTCGTTCGACGCCCTGCTCGGCCAGACCTACGAGGACTTCGAGCTGGTCGTCTCCGACAACGCCTCGACCGACGGGACCGAGGACATCTGCCGCCGGTACGCCGCGAAGGACTCGCGCATCCGCTACATCCGGCTGGCCCGCAACATCGGCGCCGCCCCGAACCACAACTACGTGTTCACCGAGTGCCGCGGCGAACTGTTCAAGTGGGCCTCGCACGACGACCTGTACGCGCGGGACCTGCTGCTGCGCTGTGTGCAGGCGCTGGACGAGCGGCCGGACGTGGTCCTCGCGCACAGCGGCCAGGCGGTCATCGACGGCGACGGCCAGGTGAAGGTCCCCTACGAGTACGGGCTCGCCACGGACTCTCCGCACGCGCCGGAGCGCTTCCGCAGCCTGCTGTTCGAGCCCGGCGGCGACGACTTCTACGGGGTGATGCGGGCCGACATGCTGCGCCGGGTGAAGCCGCACGACAGCTACCACCACGCGGACCGCACGTTCGTCGCCGAGATCACCCTGCACGGGCCCTTCCACCAGGTGCCCGAGCTGCTGTACTTCCGCCGCGACCATCCCACCCGCGCCGAGCGGGCGAACCCGTCCAAGCGCTCCCGGTGCGTCAACCTGGACCCGCGCAGGGCGGGCCCGCTGCACCCGACGCCCCGGCTGCTCGCCGAGTACGTCTGGGGCTTCGTCTCGGCGATCCGGCGGGCGCCGCTGTCCCCGGCCGACCGGCGTGCCTGTTACGGCCACCTGGCCTCGTGGATGACCAGCCGGGTGCGGCCCGGCGCCGGCGAGCGGGTGGAGGACCGTGCCCCGGTCGATCCGGCCCGGCTCACCGTGTCCGTGGACGCGCTCGTCGCCGGCCGCGAGGGGCGGCGGTCATGACGTCGGCGGACGAAGCGCCGGTGCGCGTCGGGGTGTTCGGGCTGCTCGGCTCCGGCAACCTCGGCAACGACGGGTCGCTCGAGGCGCTGCTCGGGTACCTCCGCGCACGGCGCCCGGAGGCGGTCGTGGACGCGCTGTGCGGTGGACCCGAGGTCGTCGAGGCCCGGTACGGGATCCCCGCGACGCGGCTGCACTGGTACCGCGGGGAGTACCGGACCGCGTCGCGGGCGGGCGCGATCGCCGGGAAGGGGCTGGGCAAGATCGTCGACGCCTTCCGCACCGCCGCGTGGGTGCGCCGGCACGACGTGGTGATCGTGCCGGGCATGGGCGTCCTGGAGGCCACGCTGCCGCTGCGGCCGTGGGGCTTCCCGTACGCGCTGTTCCTGCTCTGCGCGAGCGGCCGGCTGTCCGGCGCCCGGGTCGCGCTGGTCGGCGTCGGCGCCGCCCCGATCGCCAACCGCTCGACCCGGGCGCTGGTGCGCTGGTCGGCACGGCTGGCCGCCTACCGATCGTACCGGGACGCCCAATCCCGCGACGCGATGCGGGCGATGGGCGTGGACACCTCGCGCGACGAGGTCCACCCGGACCTCGCGTTCGCCCTGCCGGCGCCGCCGGCCGCCGAGCCCTCGCCGACGCCGGGGCGGGTCTGCGTCGGCGTGATGGACTTCCACGGCGGCGACGACGACCGCGACCGCGCCGAGGAGATCCACCGGCGGTATCTCGACGGGACGACCCGTTTCGTCCGCGCGCTGGTCGAGGACGGCAGACCGGTGCGGCTGCTCACCGGCGACGCCTGCGACGCGCCGGTGGTCACGGCGATCCTCGACGCGGTGGACTCGCCGCTGGTCACCGCCGCCGAGGCGGCCTCGCTCGCCGACCTGATGAAGGAGACGGCGGCCGCCGACGCCGTGGTGGCCACCCGCTACCACAACCTGGTCTGCGCCCTTCGGGTCGGCGTCCCGACGCTCGCGCTCAGCTATGCGGCGAAGAGCGACGCGCTCATGGCGGAGATGGGCCTCGGCGCGTACTGCCATCCGGCGCGCGAGGTCGACGCCGACCGGCTGCTGGAGCAGTTCCGGTCGCTGGAGGGGCGATCGGCGGAACTGCGGCAGACGCTCGTCGAGCGCAACCGGGCCGCCGCCCGGCGACTCGACGACCAGTTCACCGCCCTGACCGCGGCCCTGTTCCCGTCGACCGGCAGCACCCGCCACACCGACCCCGACCCCGACACCGGCCACGCCCCCGACACCGATCACGCCCGGGCCCAGGCCCGCACCCGGCAGGAGACTCCGTGAAAGCGATCGAAGTCCCGGAGATCTCCGGCGCATACCTGTTCGAGCCGACGCCGTACGCCGACGAGCGCGGCTTCTTCTGCCGCACCTTCGACGCCGACGTGCTCCGCTCGGTGGGCCTCGACCCGGACGCCTTCGTCCAGGACAGCCTGTCCCGCTCGGCCGGCGGCGTGCTGCGCGGCCTGCACCTGCGCTCCGGCGCCGGCGAGGCCAAGCTGGTGCGCTGCTCCTACGGGAAAATCTTCGACGTCGTCGTGGACCTGCGGCCCCACTCGCCGACCTTTCGCAACGTGGCCTCCTTCGAGCTGTCCGGCGAGACGCAGACGACCCTGTACATCCCGGCGGGGTGCGCGCACGGCTTCCAGGCGCTGACCGAGACCGCCGACACCTCGTACCGGATCGACCGCCCGCACGATCCGGCCGAGGACGTGACGATCGCCTTCGACGACCCGGAGCTGGCCGTTCCCTGGCCGCTGCCGGTCACGTCGATGTCCCAGCGGGACCGGGAGGCGCCGAGCCTCGCCGAAGTCCTGAAGCACAAGGAGAGTTGAGGTCGGCGTGGACACCGAAGACACCGGAGAGCTCCTCCTGCCCCGGTCGCGGGCGGCGAACGAGCGCCTGCACGCCCTGATCCCCGGGGGCGCGCACACCTACGCCAAGGGCGACGACCAGTACCCCGAGAACCTGGCCCCGGTCATCAGCCACGGCCAGGGCGCCCATGTGTGGGACGTCGACGGCAACCGGTACGTCGAGTACGGCTCCGGACTGCGCTCGGTCAGCCTCGGCCACGCCCACCCCCGGGTGGTCGAGGCGGTGCGACGGCAACTCGACCGCGGCAGCAACTTCGTCCGACCGTCCGTGGTGGAGGTCGAGGCCGCGGAGCGCTTCCTGGCCACGGTGCCGACCGCCGAGATGGTGAAGTTCGCGAAGAACGGCTCCGACGCCACCACCGCCGCGGTGCGCCTGGCCCGCGCCGCAACCGGCCGCCGCCGGGTGGCCCTGTGCGCCGACCACCCGTTCTTCTCCACCGACGACTGGTTCATCGGCACCACGCCGATGTCCGCCGGCATCCCGGACGCCACCAACGAACTCACCGTCGCGTTCCCCTACGGCGACCTGGCCGCCACCGAGGAGCTGCTGGCCCGCCACCCCGGCGACGTCGCCTGTCTGATCCTGGAGCCCGCGACCCACGCCGAGCCGCCGCCCGGGTACCTCGAAGGCATGCGTGCGCTGGCCGACCGGCACGGCTGCGTCCTGGTCTTCGACGAGATGATCACCGGCTTCCGCTGGTCCGAGGCGGGCGCCCAAGGGCTGTACGGCGTCGTCCCCGACCTCTCCACCTTCGGCAAGGCGCTGGGCAACGGGTTCGCCGTCTCCGCCCTGGCCGGGCGCCGCGAGCTGATGGAGCGGGGCGGGCTGCGCCACTCGGACGACCGGGTGTTCCTGCTGTCCACCACGCACGGCGCGGAGACGCACTCCCTGGCCGCCGCGATGGCGGTGCTCGACACCTACGTCGAAGAGGGCGTCACCGCGCGGCTGCACTCCCTCGGCGAGCGGCTCGCCGCCGGTGTCCGCGACGCGGCGGCCGGCATGGGCGTCGGCGACCACGTCGTCGTCCGGGGCCGGGCCAGCAACCTGGTCTTCGCCACGCTCGACGAGCACGGGCGCCCCTCGCAGGAGTACCGCACCCTGTTCCTGCGCCGGCTCCTCGCGGGCGGTGTGCTGGCCCCGTCGTTCGTGGTGAGCAGCGCGATCAGCGACGCCGACATCGATCACACCGTCGACGTGGCGGCCCAGGCGTGCGCGGTGTACCGCAAGGCCCTGGACGCCGGCGACCCCACCCCGTGGATGGGCGGACGGCCGGTCAAGCCCGTGTTCCGCCGCCAGGCGTGACCCGAGGCGGCCCAGCCGTGGCGTGACCCGGCCGTGCCGTGCCCCAGGCGTGCCGTGGGGTCAGTGCCGCTCCCGCCGACCGGCGTCGGCCGGCGGAGCGGCGACGGGACCGTCCGGCGGGACGGCCGATCCGCCCGCCGACCGCTTCGCCGACCGCTTCGCCGCCCGGTCGGCCGTCCGGTCGATCAGCCACGCGGTCGCCGGCACCACCGTCAGCGCGGTGCACCAGCCGCCCAGGGCGTCGGTCGGATAGTGCGCGCCCAGCGCGACCTGCGCCCAGCCCATGGCCGCCCCCGCGACCAGCGCAGCGGTGAGCACGAGTGCCGTGCCGGCCGTCCTGGCGAGGCCGAGCCGGCCGGCCGCGAGCAGCGCCGCCGCCAGGGCGACCGCGGTGGCGAACGCGGTGTGCCCGCTCGGGTAGGACAGGTTGTCGGCGCCGTGGATGGTGCGTCCCACCAGGGACTTGAGCAGCGTCGCCGCCCCCACGGTCAGGCCGGCGCCGGCGACGACGAGCACCGCCGAGCGAGGACGCCGAAACAGCAGGCAGCCCGACGCGACGGCCACCAGCAGCAGCGCCGCCCCCGCGGGCTCCCCCAGGAAGTCCAGGGCCAGTGCGACGGTCCGCCACGGCGGCCGCACGCTGTCCGCCGTCGGCCGCACGAGCCACCGGTCCACCCTGCCGGGCTCGCCGGCGCCGGCGTACAGCACTCCGAGGACGACGACCACCAGCGCGGCGAGCCCCGCGACCCCCCGAAGCGTCGAACCCAGCGACGCGGGCAGCGCCGTATGCGACGACGGGCCTTTCACCGGCCCGACGCGTTCCGCGCGTGCTCCGCGTTCCGCGCGTCCCTCCTGCCGACTCCCCACCGACGCACCCCCCGTCGTGTCCGACGTGGCCCGCCCGGGAGCCAGTCCTTGCCCGCCACCCTAACAACGACGCGTTCGCCTCCCGCGACGGCCGGAACATCCATGTGCCGTGCCGTGCACCGCAGTCGGCGCGTCCGCGCTCCGGCGGCGGACAGGACCGTCCCGACGCCACGAGGATGACAAAATGAGTGTCATCCGCCTCGCTCGTCATGACCGGCCGGGGTGCTGCACATGAGGGCGAGGGAATCATCGTGGCCGAAGCGTTCAGGGGCGTTCCCCCCTTACACCGCACGTGCGTGACGCGCGTGGCCCGGCATGCGGACTAGCGGCAGCGGCGGGGGCTCGCCCGTACCGCAGGCGCCCCCCGTGGGCCGACAGGCGGAGATCGCCCGGCTGCTCCGGAGCATGGACGACGGCGGCGAACAGCGGATGCTGATCCTGCTCGGCGAGGCCGGCACGGGCAAGTCACGGCTGCTCGCGGTCGCCGTCGACCACGCCCGGGACAACGGAGCGCTCGTGCTGGCGTGCCAGGGCACGGAGGCCGAGTCGCGGCAGTCCTTCGCCTCCCTGCACCAGTTGCTCCTCCCCGTCCTGCCCGAGGCGGCGTCGCTGGCCGGCCATCTGCGCACGGCGCTCGAGACGGCGTTCGGCGTCGCTCCCGCGCAGGGACCGTCCGACCCCATGCTGCTGCGCGTCGCGGTGCTCACGCTGCTGACCGACGTCGCACGCCGGCGGCGCGTGCTGCTGACGATCGACGACGTCCAGCACTTCGACCGGGACTCCCTCGACGTGCTCGGCTTCGTGATGCGCCGCCTCACCTCCGCCGACGTGCACGTGCTGCTGGCGGCACGCGGACAGACGCCGCCCGAGGGGGCGCCGGAGGCCCTGCCCTGCGTGCTGCTGGGGCCCCTGACCGAACGGGCCGCGGCCGAACTCCTGGACGCCCAGCCGCACGTGCCCACCGGCCGGACGCGCATCGAACTGCTGCGGCAGGCCGGCGGGAACCCGCTGGCCGTCATCGAGCTGTGCCGCGCCGCGGCGGCGGACGGCGGCACGGGCACGCTGCCCGGCGGCGGGCTGCCGCAGACCGAGCGCATCCAGGAGCTGTACGCCGCCCGTCTGCGCGACCTGCCGGGCATCACCCAGCGGCTGATCCTCTACGCGGCGGCGTCGCAGTACGAGGACCTCGACACGATCATGGCGGCCGCGGGCGCCGGGCCGGACCTGTGGGCGTGGGCCTCGGCCGAGGAGGCGGGCCTGGTGACCGTCCTGGACGGGCGGGTGGTCTTCCGCCATCCGCTGGCACGCGCGGCCTCCTACCACGCGGCGCCCGCCTACCTCCGGCAGCAGGCGCACCGGGACCTGGCGGCCGCCCTCACGGCCGACCCGGCGCGGCGGGCGTGGCACCTGGCCGCGGCCTGCGTCGGTCACGACGAGTCCGTGGCGGCGGCCCTGGAGGACACCGCCGAACTCGCCGCACGGATCGGCGGGTTCTTCGCGGCGGGCGAGGCACTGCAACGGTCCGCCGAGTGCAGCCCCGCGGCCGCCGACCGGGCGCGGCGCTATGCGAAGGCGCTGCGAGCCGCCCAGAACGCCGGCGACCCCTCGTGGGTCGGCGAACTCTACGACCGGATCACCGCGCTGACCGAGGACCGGGACCTGCTGGGCATGGCGGCCTGCGCGGCGGGCATGGCCCTGTCCCTGTTCGGTCGCCAGCGCGAGGCCTTCCAGGTGCTGATGAGCGCCCTGGAGCCGGATCCGCCCGGCGAAGCGATGACGGTGCTCGCCCTGACCAGCGTGCTCAACGCGGTGGCGTCCCAGTCGGGCCTGCCCGAGGTCAGGCAGCCGATAGCGGCGCTGTTGCGCGGGGTGCGGGGCGGGAGCGGGGACACCGAATACGCCGAGCTGAAGACGACCGACGCCGCCGACGCCGTGGTGGCCGCGACGCTGGCCGGGGCCGATCCGAGCGAGGCCGCCGAGTTGTTGCGGCGCGTCCGCCGCCGGCCGGGCTCGCCGCAGCGACAGTCGCCCGACATCGCGGAGACGACCCGGGTCCTCGGCATCGGCGCGCTGGCCTGGTACGCCGACGAGTCCGACCTGTGCGTGGAGTCCCTGCGCGGGGTCTACCGCGCGCTCGACGCCTACGGCGCCATGGGCTCCGCCGCGCCCTCGCTCATGCCGATGGCCGCGACGCTGATCGACACCGGACGGTGGACGGAGGCCGACCGGCATCTGGAGACGACGGGAGCGCTGGCGGCCGTCCACAAGTGGCGGCACATGCAGATCGACGTCGAGGCGCTTCAGGCGATCCTGCGGGCCCTGCGAGGCGAGCCCGGGTCCCCGCCGGCGGACGGGGCCTGGACGGCGGTGGCGCTGGAGGAGAACCGCGCCACCCGTGCGTGGCTGTCGAGGGCCGCCGGCACGGCCGCCCGGGCGGCCGGCGACTTCGACGCCGCGTTCCGGCACTTCCGCTCCCTGTTCGACGAGGACGGCGCCGCGCTGCACTACTTCCTGTCCCCCCGGTCGGTCGCCGATCTCGCCTCGGCGGCCCAGCGGACGGGCCGCCAGGCGCAGGCGCGGCACGTCCTCGACGCGGTGCGCGCGGCGGCGGGGGACCGTCCGACGACCAGGATGACGCTGCTGATGCACCACGCCGCCGCACTGATCGGCGAGGCGAAGGACGCCGAACACCACTTCCGGCTCGCCACGGTGAACCCGGTGGGCGACCAGTGGCCGCTCGCCCGGGCCCAGGCGCGGCTCCACTACGCGCAGTGGCTGCGCAGACAGCGGCGGCTCCTGGACGCCCGCCCGCTCCTGGCCACGGCGCTGGAGACGTTCACCCGGCTCGGCGCGTCGGGCCTGGCCGAGGAGGCCCGCGCCGAGCTGCGGGCGAGCGGCGTCGCCACCGCTCCCGCCCCGGCCGATCCGCTGTCCGAACTGACAGCGCAGCAGCGCCACATCGTGCGGCTGGCGGCCCGAGGGCTGCGCAACCGGGAGATAGCGGAGCAGTTGCTGCTCTCACCGCGCACGGTCAGCTCCCATCTCTACAACGTGTATCCGAAACTGGGTGTCAGCAGCCGCAACCAGCTCCGCGACCTGTTCGACGACCTGTGATGCACGACGACCTGTGATGCACGATCGGTGATCCACGGTCGGTGACTCCACGGCGGGCCGGTCATGACGAGGAAGGACGTGCGCCGTTGAACTCCGAACCCGCAGAGCCTCGCGGCGGGCGGGAACGCCCTTCCGTCGTGCTCGACCCCCTCGTGCAGCGACTCGTCGACGCCTGCGCCGGCCCGCCCTACCTGCACCGGCTGGGACCGGCCGACGGACGGCAGGCCCTGCTGGAGATGCAGGGTCACGCGTTCGAAGGCTTCGGCCCGGAGGCCGAGTTCCGGGTGGCGCCGGTGGGCCCGCGCGGACTCGTCGGCTTCTGGCTGTTCCGGCCGGCGCGGCAGACCGGGCCGCTTCCCGTCGTCGTGTACCTGCACGGCGGACGGTGGATGCTGGGTGACGCCAGGACCCACGCGCGTCTGACGGAGCAGCTGTCGGACCTGAGCGGCGCCGCCTTCGTGGTGCCCGAGTTCACCCGCACCCCGGAGGCCCGGTACCCGGTCGCGCTGGAGGAGTCGTACGCGCTCCTGACCGCGGTGACGCAGCAGGCCGACGAGCTGGGTCTGGACGGCCGCAGGCTGGCGCTGGCCGGCGACTGCACGGGCGCGACGATGGCCACGGCGCTCGCCATGATGGCCAAACGGCGGCGCGGCCCCCGCATCCGGGCGCAGCTGCTGTACTACCCGATGACCGATCCGCACTCCGCCACCCCGTCGCGGGACGAGTTCGCCTCCGGCTATCTGCTGCCGAGCGAGGCGCTGGACTGGTACTGGGGCCAGTACGCCGACGACGCGGGCGCGCTCGCCGAGCCGACGGCCTCGCCGATGCGGGCGACCGCGGCGGATCTGGCGGGGCTGCCGCCCGCCCTGATCGTCACGGCCGAGGCGGACGTCGTCCGGGACGAAGGCGAGCAGTACGCCCGGCTGCTGCGACGGGCCGGCGTCCCCGTGACCGCCGCCCGGTACCTCGGGACCGTGCACGACTTCGTGTCCTTGAGCGTGCTGCGGGACAGTCCGCCGACCGTGGCGGCGATCGAGCAGGGCGGCCGCTTCCTCGGAAGGCTGCTCGCCGACCCTGCTTCGGCTCCCGTCGAAGACGGACCGTCACCTTACTGATGCGTGCGGAGCGGGCGGCTTGCGAGGGTGAGAGCCGTGAGGCCGCCTTCGGCGGCAGTCCCGCACACCCCGCACAGGAAGGCCGCCACGACACAGATGCCCCGAGGAGACCGCTCCCGCCCGTTCGTGGAGATGCCCTGGCCCGCCGGAGGCGACGGCAGACATCTGTACCTGGGCGTCAACCTGTCCGACAGCAGCCTGCCCCTGCGTCCGGGGTCCCCGCATGTGCTGGGACCGGGCGACCTCCTGGTCTGGGGCACGGTCCCGCCTGCCGGCGACGTCGCCGAGGACGTGGCCTTCTTCCGGGTGCCGCGCTTCCTCCTCGACGTGCCGGAGGAAGCGCTGAGGTGCGCTCCCGTGATCCGGGTGGGCGGCGGGCACGGCCTGGCGGAATGCGTCTCGCTGTTCCTGTCGGCGCTCGCGAGGACTTCGCGGCGCCGGGACCCGACGGTCGGCGGACGACTCGCGCTGAACACCGCCGACCTGGTCGCCCTGCTGCTGACCGAGGTCCAGGAGAGCGACCGACCGGGCGACCTCGCCGATCCCGCTCACGAGCTGCTGGCGCGGGTCCAGACGCACATCCGGGAGAACCTCGCGGACAGCAGCATGTCGCCGGACTCGATAGCCCGGGCGCACCACATCTCCGTGCGGTACCTGCACAAGCTCTTCCGGACCAGCGGCACCACCGTGGGCGCCTGGATCAGACAGCACCGGCTCGCCGCCTGCCGTCTCGAACTCCGCCGGCGTCGGCGCAGCGTGGCCGTGGTGGCCCAGTCCTGGGGCTTCACCAGCCCCTCCCATTTCAGCCGCGTCTTCCGGCAGACCTACGGCCTGTCCCCGAAGCAGTGGCAGAACTCGGTGCTCTGACCAGGAGTGCGCCGGCGTGACCGGTGGCCGACTCCGCGGCCTCAAGCCACGGACTCGACGGCCTCAGGCCATGGGCCGGAGGCCGAATCGACGACCTCAGGCCATGGCCAGGACGGAGGAGACCAGGGCTCGCAGGCAGACGCTCTCGGCCTCCTCGTCCGGCAGGGACAGGTGCTGCATCGTCAGTCCGTCGAAGCCGGCCAGGAAGAACCTCGCGATGGTCCCGGCGGGCTGGGCGAGCCGGTGGCCGGTGCGTGCGGCGGCCTCGTCGACCAGCTTCGTCGTCACCGCCAGGACCTCGCCGTAGTGGCTCTGGAGAGCCTGCTTCAGATGCGGCGTGCGCAGCGCGAACATGCTCAGCTCGCCGAGCAGTTGGTGCGAGGCGGGCTGTTCGAGCACGGTGCGCCAGAGCGCTTCGGCCAGTGCGACGACGGTTTCCTCGAAGCTCGCGTCCGTGGGCGCGGCCCGGGTCACCTGCTCGACCAGGTCGTGCGTGAGCTGCTCCATGACGGCCCGGTACAGCTCCTCCTTCGTGCCGAAGGTGTAGTGCACGGTCGCCTGGGCCACGCCGAGCTCCGCGGCGATGGCGCGGGTGCTGCCGGCGGCGACGCCTTCCCTGGCCATGAGCCCGATGGCCGCCTTGATCAGTTGTGGACGGCGCTCCGCCGCGGACACATGAGCCATGTCACGATCCTATCCGACTCAGTCTGCCGAACAGGTCGCTCGACCATGCCTGGCCCGGGCGCCGTGCGCCGCCTCTCAGCGGGCGCTCCTCGGCGCCTCGGAACGGAGCAGGGTGCTCAGGTTCGCCATGGACGTGCGCATGCCGACGCGCATCGCGGGCTGCTGTACGGCGTCGAGGAGCAGTCCCAGCGGGCCGAGGGCGATGGCGTACTCGACCTGGTAGAGCATCTCCGTCACCTCCCGGCCGTCGGCGCTCTGGACCGGGCGGAACTCGAAGGTGCTGGTGACGTCCTGGAGCGGGGCGAAGCCGGCGCCGGTGTCGACGCGGCGCTTGAACGGCTCGATCTCCCCGACGGTCCAGACCGAGGCGGTCCTGAGCGGGCCGAGGGTGCGGTTGCGCTCGGCGTAGGTCCTGCCGACGGCGGCGACGCCGTGGTGGTCGGTGACCTCGATGACCCCGGCGACCCACTCGGCGTACCGGTCGGTGCGGGAGATGACGTCCCACACCCGCCCGATGGGGGCGTCGATGACGGCGGTCTCGGCGACGACGAAACGGTTCATGACGGGAATCCCTTGCTCGAAGGTGCTGCTCGCACTCAGATCTGGTGGAGGAGTTCGGCGGCGGCGTGGCGGCCGGAGCGCACCGCGCCGTCCATGTAGCCGTTCCAGTAGGGGGAGAACTCGGCGCCCGCCCAGTGCACGCGGCCGTGGGGGCGGCCCATCCACCGGCCGAACTCGCTGAGCACGCCGGGGGCGGCGACGGAGGTGGGGCCGCCCTGGGTCCACTGCTCGGCGGTCCAGTCCTGCTCGACGTAGTCGACGGTGTCGAAGGCGCGCTCCCCGACGACCCGGGCGAAGCAGCGCAGGACGGCGCCGCGGCGCTCGGCGGCCGGGCGGTGCGCCCACCTGCGCCACTCCGCGCCGCCGAGGAAGCCCATGAGGACGCCCGGTCCGCCGTCCGGCGGGGTGTTGTCGAACATCTCGCGGAGGGGGGAGCCGCCGCGCAGCAGGCCCATGCCGGACAGTCCGTCCTCCCGCCAGAACGGCTTGTCGTACACGGCCACGCACTTCATGAGCGTCCCGAACGGCAGTCGCTGGTGGAGCTGGTCCTGCTGAGCCGGCAGCAGCGGGTCCCACTGGATCCGCGACGCCACCAGCGGCGGGACGGCGACGATCACCCGGTCGGCCCGCCAGTCGCCGGCGTCGGAGACCACGGTCACGCCGAAGGAGTCCTGGCTGACGCGCCGCACCGGCGCCGACAGCTGGACCCGGCCGTCGAGTTCCTCCGCCAGCCGCTGGGCGACGAGCTGTGAGCCGCCGACGAAACGGCTGTCCTGGGCGCCGCCCGTGGTGCCGGTGCCGCGTTCCATCGTGCCGGGATGGGTCTCGTTGCCGAACGTCGACACGTACCAGAGGCTGAACAGCGCGGACGCGTCGCGCGCCTCGCCGCCGTAGGCGGAGTTCAGGAAGATGTTGACCATGTCGACGGCGCCGCCGGCGATCTCGGCCTTGCGCAGCCAGGTCTCATAGGTCATGCCGTCCAGCTCACGGGCGTTCGGGGCCCGCCAGGGGGCGGCCGGGTCCACCTTGGCCGCGGCCCGGCCGATGCGGGTCAGGGCGACGGCCATGTCCGGCAGCGCGAACAGGTCCGGCGGGGTGTGCCCCGTGAACCGCTTGGCCTTGCCGTCGTGGACGTAGACGGCGTCGCCGGGCACGGCGGCCTGGTACGTGTCCACGCCGACCTCCTCGGCCAGCGCCAGGATGTGGTCCTGGGTGGGGCCCACGAACTGCCCGCCGACCTCGGTCACCCGACCGTCGCCGAGGTGGTGGTTGAGCAGCCGGCCGCCGACCCGGTCCCGGGCCTCCAGCACGGCCACCGACCGGCCCGAAGCGACGAGCTCCCGCGCCGCCGTCAGACCGGCGAGCCCCGCACCGATCACCACCGCATCCGCCCGGCGGGCCCCGTGCGACGTGGCGCCGCCCTCGTTCTGCCCGCCGCCCGTGGCGCCCGTGCCGATCGCACTGCTCATGATCACTCCTTGTCGCGAGGGTGGGTCCGGACGCCGCGGACAGGCGCCGCGGGGGCGGCACAGGCCCATGACCTGGCTCTTCCCCGGGGCTGCGGGCTCCGATGGCCCACACCATACAGACGACATGGTCGAGTGACAATGTCGTACGTCTCGGTTAGATGATTCGGTCGATCGACTTGAGCAAGTGATAAAGTCGCTGCCGAAGCAGTCGGATGCCGGGCCACGGCATCCGACCGCCTCATGCCTGCAGCCCTTCGCCGCGCAGGCCACCCGTTGCGCCGTTCGTCCCGCGTCCGCCCCCGCTCGTCCGCGACGTGACGTGACGTCCGGCAGATCCCTCACCGACCTTGGGAGTTCGCCATGGCTGTCCTGCTCCACCGGCTGGGCCGAAGCGCCTACCGCCATCGCCGACTGGTGCTCGGCATCTGGCTCGTGGTCCTCGCCGCGCTCGTCACATGCGCCGGCGTCTTCGGCGGCAGGCTCGACGACCGCTTCACCGTGCCGGGCACCGAGTCGCAGCGCGCGCTGGACACGCTCGGCAGGACACTGCCCGAGGCCTCCGGAGCGGACGCCCAGATCGTCTTCGTCGCACCCGAGGGCCACCGCGTGACCGAGGCCCGCTACACCGCGGCCATCGCCCGGGCCGAGGCGACGGCCGCGAAGGCGCCCCAGGTCAAGGCCGTCATGGGCCCGGCAGCCACGGGGGCCGTCTCGGCCGACCGGAGCACGGCGATCGTGCAGGTGCAGTACTCGGTGCAACGGGCCGAGGTACGCCCGTCGTCCCTGGACGTGATCGAGGGGGCCGCCGAGGCGGCCGAGGGGAACGGACTCAGGACCTCGGTCGGCGGCAGCGCCTACGGCAGCAATGGCGTGCACATAGGCCCGTCCGAGGTCATCGGCGTCGCCGTGGCCCTGCTCGTCCTGGTCGTCACCTTCGGCTCCCTGCTCGCCGCAGGCATGTCACTGCTGCCCGCGCTGCTCGGCGTGGCCGTGGGGCTCGCCGGGCTGCTCGCCCTGACTCCGGCGGTCAGCATCTCGTCCACCGCCGTCACACTCGCGCTGATGCTGGGACTGGCCGTGGGCATCGACTACATCCTGTTCATCCTGTCCCGGCACCGCCAGCAGCTCGCCCGCGGCATCGATCCGCGCGAGTCCATCGCGCTGGCCACCGGCACCGCCGGCAGCGCGGTCGTCTTCGCCGGCAGCACCGTGATCATCGCCCTGGCCGCGCTCGGCGTCATCGGCATCCCGTTCCTGACGGTGATGGGTCTCGGCGCCGCCGGAGCGGTGCTCGTCGCGGTCCTGGCCGCGATCACCCTGGTCCCGGCCCTCGCCGGCTTCGCCGGCGCCCGGCTGACCCCGAAGCCCGGC